>JAVZOV010000003.1:256915-400180 GCA_038881895.1 Thermoprotei archaeon | reverse complement strand
TTAAGCCTCACAGGAAGTTTCCAGAAAACGCTAAACTATGCGAAAGCAAAATCGTAAAGCGAAAAGACCGCTACATCGCCATGCTCACCTTCGAGTTTCCAGCCCCGCCCATGCGAGAATGCTCCTCCATCCTTGCTGTGGATTTGGGCGAGCGTTTCGCTGCCACTGCGGTGCTCTGGCAGAATGAAAACGTAATGAAAGCCCAATTCTACGGTAGGGAGATTAGAGGAGTTAGAAGGCATTACGCATGGCTCCGTAAGAGGCTTCAAGAGAGAGGTCTGACCAAAGTCGTGAAGAGAGTTGGAAGCAAGGAGAGAAGGGTGGTTAACACCATCCTTCACCGAGTCAGCAAAAGGATAGTCAGCCTCGCCCTTGCAACCAACTCTTACATAGTTTTGGGAGACCTAAAGGGAATAAGAAAGCGAGTCAAGGGCAAAGGCAAACGCTTAAACAGAATAGTCAGCAACATGCCATATTATCGCTTAACGAAAATGATAGAGTATAAAGCTATGCTCGTAGGCATACCAGTAATAACCACAAGCGAAGCCTACACTTCAATAACGTGCCATGTCTGCGGGTGTGAAGGAAAGCGCAAAACTCAGGGCTTGTTCGTCTGCGCTCACTGCGGAGAATACAACGCAGACCTAAACGGAGCCATCAACATCGCTAAAAAATTTGAGAGGTGGATGAGCTATATGCCCATCCACGGGGCTGCAAGTGAACCAGCCCATAACCAGCCTAAGCTGGAAGCCCCATCCGTAAGGGTGGGGTAGTTCACTTTAAAACTTTCTCTTTCACATAAACACTCAGAAAGTATTGTTAAAGACATCTACAACGTTAATGGGAACGCTTTACAAGAATATCATGGCCAATGCCACGGTTCATGAAGTATTCCGTATTCAAAGAATTGTTTCTCACGACCATAGCGTTCAAGTGGTTTTGTCAAATGTCGTCTTGCTTTAGGAGACTGAAGATGAACTTTGTTAGGTTCAAGATCTTGATCAGTTATAGTAATAATTGTAGGCGATTCTTTACTAATATAACCACACTTTTTACACCTATAACCTTGATTATACCCCATTGAGCTCATACTCACGTTGCATATTGGGCATCGTGGATTTCTCTTAATTTTTCGCTCAATAGCTTTTATAACAGTAATACGTTCTGCATTGAGATTTAGTCCATTAGGACCAGGTTTAATGCCACCAGCAACGCTAATGACATCACCAGGCAACAATTTTCTAGCGAATATGTTAAGATCCCCAGTCTCCTTATAAACAGCAACATTAATTACACCAGTGCTATCGTTCAACATAAAGAAAACATGACCACCAGGTATAATAATAGGCTTAGACCATACAATCCCATTTACAATCACTGACATGTAAGGACTTACATTGCTAAGTTTCGCATTAATTAAATGAGCATCAGTACCCTGGTTTGACCTAAATATCACCCATCTTTCAATCTTATCATAGATTCTTATCATGTTTAATGCTTTCACAAGTAAACTCGGATCATCCCCCCTGATACCAAGTATTACAGGATCAGGCCCGTGGGGTGTTAACAAAACCCTGCCATCTTTCCGGTCAATATTATTAAACGTATAAGGATAAGTTTTTTCATCCATCTCAAAAACAGACTTTTCATCGACATTGCGTCTTAAGCTTCGCTCAAAAAATGATCGATAAACTAAAAGTTCATAAGTATAATCACCGTGATCCAACGGTTCACCTATCGCAGCCAAAGCACCAATCAAACCACGCAATCCTCTCCCAACATCCTTATAATACACGTTAAATTTCCTTGCGAGCCTCAAAGCATCATCCAAAGAAATAATCTTACTCAAAGCATTCTTTGAGAAAGCACGAAATTCCTCAATCACATCACCAACATACATTGCAAGAACAGGCTGAGGTTTTTCATCATACTTATCATAATACTTCAATAACACGTTATAAACAATATCAAAAACGTCTGACACATCATCATCAACGAGAAGTCTAAAAGCGATAGCTCCATTACCTCTAGTCTTCCACGGCACGTTAGGATTAAGCCTAATCAAATTTGGATAATCAATAAACCTAACACCTCTTAACAATAACTCCTTAACAGTTACAGCAGCAACATAAGTAGTACAACCACCATTAACCGAGTCAGTGTCATCAACACCAATATGAACAATTACCACAGCAAAAACAAAAATAAACCCAAATATAAGGTTTGAATAAAAGCGAAAAACAAAAAATGAATGAATAAAAAATAAAAGCATCCCACAATATATATTATACAGTCTCAGGGAGTGTTGGACAGCTGTCGGACGCGATGTAAAAATGAGCGTCTGAGGAAAGTCCCCCGCCAATGGGGAATCGTGGTGCCGAAAGGCACAGGCTGAAAAGCCTGGGACAAACCACAGAAACGAAACGACCAACGATCGATGAGAGTGACGCAGCGAAGACGCCTGGCGACAGGTGTCGAGATAACCTGCAGACAAGATCGTTGGAAACGGTGAAACGTGGTAACCCCACGAGGCATAAGGCCGTATAGAGCTGCGATGAGGCCCCACGAGCAGCCGGGCAGGCCGCTAAGTCGAATGCTGTCTGAAACAAAAGGGGGCTTACAAACACTCCCTGAGACATCAAGTGAGCTTCTCCTCGGCTAAAGTCGGGAGATTCTCGGTTCCTCTACCTGGGGTCTCATCGTACTGAGTTCTGGGCTGTGTCAAGGCAGCCCCTGCCATGGACGTATAGTCCATGGCCCGCTCGCTGGAACCATCCCTACCCGTCTTGGATGGGAGCCTTATTCCAGCTTTCGGACGTCCCATCCACATCCGAGCAACACGCTCAAGGAGATGGTGGACTTGGAGGAATATAAACTTAACGGCAATTCATCTCAGAACTGAAGTTCTAGGCTTTCTTGTTGCATTTTTGTAAGCTATTGTGAGGTTTGTTATTCTTATTGATTTTTGAAACATAAAAATTGGTAGCGGGGGGTGGACTTGAACCACCGACCTCAGGGTTATGAGCCCTGCGGGATAACCTGTCTTCCCCACCCCGCTATTTCTATAATATAAATAACTGGGTAGATAAAAAAGTTTGCGAAAAATAAATGAAAAATAAGTTATCATTGAGACTATTTCATAGAAGAACAACAAACCTTGTCTGCGAAACAGTTTGTAAAACTCTATCCCAATGTGTGAGGTTTGTTATTTCTTTATCAAATTATGCTAAGTGAGTGTGATTTTTAGATGCAAACCTAGCAAAAACAATATATGTAACGTCTGTATTAATTAGATGCTGTGTTTGTTTATGGCAAAGTATATATTTGTGACCGGTGGAGTTTTGTCTTCTGTTGGTAAAGGAATAGTTACTGCATCAATTGGACTCCTTTTTAAATTAAGAGGATATAATGTTACTGCAATTAAGGTAGATCCGTACATTAACGTGGACAGTGGAACTATGAATCCTTACGCGCATGGTGAAGTGTTCGTAACAGATGATGGAGCTGAGACAGATTTGGATTTGGGGCATTATGAGCGATTTCTTAACATCAACTTAACTAGAAAGCACAACATAACCACAGGTCAAGTTTATGGTGCAGTGATAGAGAAGGAGAGAAGAGGGGATTATTTAGGGCAGTGTGTACAAGTGATCCCTCATGTTACTGATGAAATAAAACACAGAATAAGGGATGTAGCTTTAGATAGTGGTGCTGATATAGTGTTAATAGAAATTGGTGGAACTGTAGGAGATATAGAGGGATTACCATTCTTAGAAGCGTCTAGACAAATGAGGCTTGAAGAGCCTGAGAGTAATGTTGTATTTGTCCATGTGGCGTTGGTACCGGTTTTGTGGGCTACAGGTGAGCAAAAGACAAAACCATTACAACATAGTGTTAATGAGCTTAGAAGGATAGGAATACAACCAGATATCATAATAGGGCGTTCACCTAAACCATTAGGACAAGATGCTATCAAGAAGATCGCATTATTCGGAAATGTCCCATATAATAGGGTATTCAGTTCGTATGATGTGAGTATAATTTATGAAGTACCTTTAATATTGGAATCACAAGGACTAGGAAAGATTCTCTCCACATTGCTTGGACTCGAGAAAAAAGATATTGATCTGTCACGATGGATTAAGATTGTCGAACGTTTTAAGATGTCTCAATATAAAATTAAGATAGGGATGGTAGGGAAATATGTTGAACTGCATGATGCCTATATAAGCATCAATGAAGCAGTAAAACATGCTGCAGCATTTAACGGTGTTCAAGCAGAGATATTATGGATCGATGCAGAGAAAATAGCAAATAAAGATCCTGCAGCTATTAAAATGTTAAAAGAATCGCAGGGTATGATAATATTACCTGGATTTGGAGCGCGGGGTGTGGATGGAAAAATCGAAGCTGCCAAATATGCAAGAGAAAACAATATTCCCCTATTAGGTATATGTTATGGTTTCCAACTTTCTCTTGTAGAATTTGCAAGAAATGTTATAGGATTAAAAGATGCACACACCACGGAAGTTAATCCCAATACCCCACACCCAATCATTGACATACTTCCAGAACAAAAGCAAATAGATAAACTTGGGGGAACTATGAGGTTAGGCGCTCAAGAAATAAGGTTAGTTCCCAATACTTTGGCATATAACCTGTACGGATCAGAAATCATATTTGAACGACACAGGCACAGATATGAAGTAAACCCAGAATACTGGTATATGTTCCAAGCTCACGGTTTAATATTCTCAGGTTGGAGCCCTGATAAAAGACGAGTCGAATTCGCAGAATTACACGATCATCCATTTTACTTACTTACCCAAGCACATCCAGAATTCAAATCACGTCCAGAAAAACCTTCACCACCATATATAGGACTTATAAGAACAGTAATAAAAAATCAAGGTATACCTCTCAATCTGATTCAAGCATAAGTGAATTCTCAATTCTTCAGGTAGTGAGGATGTTAGAAACAAACGACTAATTTATAAGTAATCTACATCTTTCTTTAAATAAAAGAGGTGTAACCATTGATTGATATAAATATATTAAGACGTAACGCACAAATCATAAGAGATGCACTAAACAAACGAGGATTAACAGATTTTCCTCTCGATGATCTAATAAATACGGACAAAGAATGGAGAAAATTACAGACTGAGCTTGAAAGACTCAGACATAAAAAGAACGAATTAACAGTAATGGTACCAAAAATTGATGCCAATGAACGAGAACAATTAATGAACGAAATTAAAAATATAGACTTAAAAATTAGAGAGCTAGAAACTAAAACTAGAGAATTAAAGAGCAAAGTCCAAGAGTTATTATTCCTGATTCCAAACATACCTCATGAAAGTGTGCCCTACGGTAAAGATTCTAGTGAAAACGTTGTAGTTAGGACTTGGGGAGAACCAAAAAAATTCGATTTTAAGCCAAGGACACATTATGAATTAGGTGAATTGCTGGATATAATAGATTTTGATCGTGGCGTAAAACTTTCTGGTTCAGGCTTTCACGTATTAAAAGGTTGGGGTGCGAGACTAGAGAGAGCACTGATAAACTTTATGCTGGACATGCACAAAATGCAAGGCTACATAGAAATATTCCCACCAATATTAGTAAAAACAGACGTAGCCTTCGGCACTGGGCATCTACCAAAATTTTCAGAAGATATGTACAAAACATCCAAAGATGAACTTTGGTTAATCCCCACAGCTGAATTACCATTAGTAGCACTACATGCTGACGAAGTCTTAAATGCAAAAGAATTACCAAAATATTACACAGCGTATACACCATGTTTCAGACGCGAAGCAGGTCGTCATGTGGATTTGAAAGGCATTCTAAGAGTACACCAATTCAACAAAGTTGAGATGGTAAAGATCACACTCCCCGAAAAAAGCTTTGAAGAACTTGAAAAGATGGTAAGAGATGCTGAAGAAATACTTCAAAAATTAGAAATACCTTACAGAGTCGTCGAACTATGTACAGGAGACCTAGGGTTCGCATCAGCAAAAACTTATGACATAGAAGCATGGATGCCAAGCCAAAACAAATACATAGAAGTATCATCAGTAAGCAACTGCACAGACTTCCAAGCAAGAAGAACAAACATAAAATTTGTAGGAGGAGGCAGAGCACGCCCAGAATATGTTCATACATTAAACGGATCAGGATTAGCAATCGGCAGAACAATGGCAGCACTACTTGAAAACCACCAAGAACCAGATGGAACAATAAAAATACCTAAAGCATTACAAACATACTTAGGAACAGATACCATAAAACCATTATGAAACTAAATTCTTAAAAACAAACACAATGGCATCATCCAAACTCTTAAACTCACCAAGATAAAACAAATGCGAAGGATTGACCTTATCATCAGAAGATCCAAAACCTCTCACAAAATCAAACTTACGAGAAAACACCCCAGCCAAACTTTTCTCATCACTATCAAAAAGAATAAACGAAACCATAACATCAACAAACTCCAAAGAAGTTAAATAATCTATATGCCATCTTTTCTTCTTTATCCTAGAAAAATGTCTCATCAACCGCTTCAACGTACCTCTCCTCGCAGATCCCACATAAGCATAATAACCCTTAACAACATCCACCAACCCCAACGAACCAACCAATACTCTACAACTCTTTCTCACACGCAACAATAACACATAAGAGACCCTTTCACTAATAAAACTCCTCAACATCCTAAGACTCTAATCCAAAAACATTAATAAATTAATCCTCCCGCCTTAAAAAACAGTTTCAAAATAGATAGACTTAAATAGAGATAAGCCATAATATCTTCTTGATGGAGAAGCTTTGCACTCTCAAAGAGGCTAAGAGGCAGCGTTTAGCTGCCTTTGTCAGTATTTTCAGAGCAGATAGGTTTAAATATGGTTTGCTCATACGTTTTAATGTCCCCTCTGCTCTGGAAGCATGACTTCCCATGGGGATGGGTGGGCTGGGGTTGACCTTCGGATGTGGGGATGTCGGGTTCACCCCGAAAGTCCTCGATGAGCTAATCGAGAGGGAAGAGTTGAGTAGAGGTGATAAAACACTATGAATCTCTACTTAACTCAGAACCCTACGCTTAACCTCTTTTTCCGCCTCCCTCAATATTTTCTCAGCATCCACAGAATCAACTCTTGACACAATACGCACATCCGGTATATTATAACTCATCAGATCATTAACAGTATCAGCCAAGGACAAACTCCCCATCTCATACCCTAATTTCCTGACACCCTTCGATAAATCATAAGAATGCTCACCTAATATTGAAACAGCATGCACAGAATCACCCAACCCTATCACAGTACTAAACCTATGACCCGCACCTTCAGACACCACACCAACACGATGCAATTGCCCATGAAACCTCTTCATATTCCCAACCTCATTTGCATAAGCCTTAGCAGCCTCTTCATTCGCCTCATCCAAACTATTAACAATCCTTTTATTTACACTACTAATCCTACTACTTACGTGTTCCTCCCTTCTTTGGATCTGCAACGCCCTATTCAAAAGTTTATCTGAAACTTTCTTAGCCATAGTCCTAAGATCCATATCTTTAGCCACAACATTCACCACTAAAAAATAGCTAATACATTAATAAAAAATAGTATCACCACAAAAACACAATAAACCCAACCCACACCTCATAGAATATACAATATTACACACTAAATTGTCTAATAAAAACCCATAAAACAGTACGTTCACCAAAAATTCCACACTTCTGGATTTATATTTAAAGGCCTTTCTTTTACATCATGAGCAGTACCGCTGGACAAAGAACATCATCGTGCTAATTCTTTTAAAATTAAAGAAATAACATGCTAGATTATAACATTTTAAGATCAAGAAAAAGAGCCACACATGGAGATGGAGTTATTTGACGGAGCGCACAGGGAATTCAGCGCGCCTTGAGCGATTAGTAGCGGAGGGCTGAACACCTCGATCCATAAGGATCTTGGTGCTTACACCCCCACCCTATCAACCCCGTCTTTTACGGGAGCTCTCGTCCTCCCTCCATCCCAGGCAGAACCTGGGATTTCAGGAGGATGGCCGCCTAGTCTCGGGGCAGAGTTCGGGCTTAGATGCTTTCAGCCCTTACCCCTTACGGCTTGGCTACCCGGCGTTGCCCTCTCGGACAACCGGTACACCAGAAGCCGCGGCGCCACGTTCCTCTCGTACTGGTGGCACCTTCCCCTCAGGCGACCAGCGCCCCCAGCAGGTAGAGACCGACCTGTCTCACGACGGTCTAAACCCATCTCACGTTCCCCTTTAATGGGCGAGCAGCCCCACCCTTGGGAGCAACTGCACCCCCAGGATGGGAAGAGACGACGTCTGGGTACCAATCCGCGGGGTCGATGGGGACTCTCGCCCGCGACGAGCCGGTTACTCCCGGGGTAACTTTTCCGTCATGCCCGGCCCCCATCGATGGGGGCACGAGCGTTCGCTAGGCCCAGCTTTCACCCCTGGTCCCCGTGCAGTTGAGGGACCAGTCAAGCCAGCTTTTGGCCTTGCCCTCTACGGTGGGGTTCTGTCCCACCTGAGCTGGCCTTTGGGCGCCCCTGATACCTTTTCAGGGGCGTGCCGCCCCAGCCGAACTGCCCACCTGCCGTTGTCCCGGGTTTCCCCGGTAAGGGATGCCGTCACCGTAGGGCGGTGTTTCATTGGCGCCTCCCCATCCCCCGAAAGGGATGGTTCGACGACTCCCGCCTACGCTACGCAACGGCAACAGCGTCTCAGCAGCAGGCTGCAGTAAAGCTCCACGGGGTCTTCTCGCCCCGCTGGGGGTCCCTAGACTTTGCACTAGGTTGCGGGTTCACCAGGCCCCGGGCCGAGACAGTGAGGCCCTCGTTGATCCATTCATGCACGTCGGAACTTACCCGACAAGGCATTTGGCTACCTTAAGAGAGTTAGAGTTACTCCCGGCCTTCGGCGGCGCTTAGCCCGGTTGGAACCGGGTTTGACGTACCGCCAGTGGCCAGGATTCAGCCCCCGTCCACACCCTTTCGGGCTAGCGGGGACATATGTTTTTATTAAACAGTCGGGACCTCCTGGTCACTGCGACCTAGGATCCCCAGCAGAGCCGAAGATCCCAGGCACCCCTTCTACCGAAGGTACAGGGCCAATTTGCCGAGTTCCTTGGCCTCGGGGTGACCCTGACACGCCTTGGCTTTCTAAGCCAGGGGCACCAGTGTCGGTTCTCGGTACGGTCACGGGACATCCTTCCAGATCCCCTTTTCAGTGGCTCAGGGGTTCGGCTGAACCCCCCTTAACGGGAGGCCATTCCTCCCTTCACCCGGTTCTCGCCATAACGGCACTCCCCGGGCTTCGGAGAGTTAGATGGAGCGAGAGCTCCACTCAGCCTACCCCCAAGCGTCAGGGATCTGGCTTGCGTTGCCGCGATCGTAGCCCCGTGGCAACGGAATATTAACCGTTTTCCCTTTCGGCAGGTGCAGTTAAGCCCTGCCTTAGGACCGGCTGACCCTCGGTCGACGACGCGTTGCCGAGGAACCCTTGCCCTTCCGGCGGCCAGGATTCTCACCTGGCTTCGCTGTTACTACCGCCAGGATCCTCAACTGCTACCGGTCCACTGGATCTCACGACCCAGCTTCGGCCCGATAGCAGCGCCCCCCTACCAGATGACGCCCCACTTCAGGACGCCCTCCGGGGTCTCGGTGGCCGGCTTGAGTCCCGTCAATTTTCGGGGCCTCCACCCTCGGCCGGTGAGCTGTTACGCACTCCTTAGAGGTTAACTGCTTCTAAGCCTACCTCCCGGCTGTCTCAGGGTGGAGACGCCCTTTGTGCTTGACACTTAGCCGGCACTTAGGGACCTTAACCCCGGTCTGGGTTGTCCCCCTTTCGGCCCACCGGCTTATCCGGTGGAACCCGTCTCCACCCATCTTCTGTTACGGCAGCTTCTGAGTTTGACGGAAAGGTGAAGCCTTTCGGCTTCTTGCCTTTCCATCAGTGCTTTACACCGCCGTAAACATCAGGGTGGGCCGGACTGGGATCCGCTTCGGGGGGAACCAGCTATCACCGGACTTGATTGGTCTATTGCCCCTAGGCCCAGGTCAAGGGAGCGATTTGCACGTCAGCACCCCTATTCGGGCCTCCACCGGGCTTTCGCCCGGCTTCGCCCTGCCCAGGCCTAGATCGTCCGGTTTCTGGTCTCATGGCTGTGGCTCCGGGCCCTTTCAGACCCCGCCCCTCATTCATGCTTGCCGAACCCATCCCACTAGCCTAGATCATGGTAACCTCCCCAGGCTTGCGGGAGCGAGTTCGGTAGAGGCATGAACTGCGGGCATGTCGGTTTCCCTTCGCCTACGGGGCTTCTAACCCCTTAGACTCGCCACAGCCATGAACTCCCTGGCTCGTGTTTCTAGACGCAAGGTACGACCCTGGTCCCTCCTTCTCGTACTCCAGGGTTGCCCCTGTTTCCTTCGAAGGAGTTCTACCCTTTCGGGCCGTACCGCCTGTCACCGTCTGGTTTCAGGCTCTTTTCACACCCCTTTCGGGGTCCTTTTCAGCTTTCCCTCACGGTACTGGTTCGCTATCGGTCTCGACACGTGTTTAGCTTTGGATGTCGATGACACCCAACTTCCTGCAGCAAAACCAAGCTGCAGTACTCTGGATCCTGCCCTATCCCTCCGGATTTTCGCCTACGGGGCTATCACCCTCTATGGCGGGCCTTTCCAGGCCACTTCGGCTAATCCGGGTTGGGAAACGGACAGTCCCGTAACCCTACATCCCCTTACACTCATCGTGTAAGGGTTCGGTTTGAGCTCTCCCCCTTTCGCTCGCCGCTACTCAGGGGATCCCATTTTGGTTTCTCTTCCTCCCCCTACTAAGATGTTTCCGTTCGGGGGGTTCCCCTCCGCTGTTCGCGGATATCACCAGCTTATCGCCGGTGATAGGATTTCCCATTCGGAGATCCCCGGATCTACGGCTGCGTGCGCCTCCCCGGGGCATATCGCCGCTTGCCGCGTCCTTCGTCAGCGGTCGAGCCGAGCCATCCACCAGACGGCTTACCCGCACGCTGAATTCCCTGTGCACTCTTTCGTCTAGTACTCCATCCCCATGTGTGGCTTCATAGCCCACCATAACGATGAGCTAAGCCATCCACCTCAGAATCTGAGATTCTGAGGTTTCATGAAGGATGTGGCTGGGTTCCATTTGACATGAGCCTCCCCGCGATGAGACGTAGGAGGTGATCCGGCCGCAGGTTCCCCTACGGCCACCTTGTTACGACTTCTCCCCCCTCGCCGAGTTTAGGTTCGACCCGACCAACAAGCCGGGCCTCACCTAGACTTGACTCGGGTGGAGCGACGGGCGGTGTGTGCAAGGAGCAGGGACGTATTCACCGCGCGATGGTGACACGCGGTTACTAGGGATTCCACGTTCACGAGGGCGAGTTGCAGCCCTCGATCCCAACTGAGGTGGGGTTTTATGGGATTACCTCCCCCTTTCGGGTTCGGAACCCATTGTCCCCACCATTGCAGGCCGCGTGTAGCCCAGGGGTTTCGGGGCATACTGACCTGCCGTAGCCCCCTCCTTCCTCCAGCTTAGCGCTGGCGGTCTCCCCAGTGTGCCCAGGACCCGATGAGCCCTGGTCGCAACTGAGGATAGGGGTCTCGCTCGTTGCCGGACTTAACCGGACGCTTCACAGCACGAGCTGGCGACGGCCATGCACCTCCTCTCAGCGTGTCGGGCAAGGTCGTTAGCCTGGCCCTCATCCTGCTGTCGCCCCTGGTAAGGTTCCCGGGGTTGACTCCAATTGAACCGCAGCCTCCACCCCTTGTGGTGCTCCCCCGCCAATTCCTTTAAGTTTCAGCCTTGCGGCCGTACTCCCCAGGCGGCGGGCTTAACTGCTTCCCTGCGGCACTGGTTGAGCACGAAGCTCAACCAACACCTAGCCCGCATCGTTTACAGCCAGGACTACAGGGGTCTCTAATCCCTTTTGCTCCCCTGGCTTTCGTCCCTCACCGTCGGGCGCGTTCTGGCCGAGTGCCTCCGCCATTGGTGGTCTTCCCGGGATTATAGGATTTCGCCCCTACCCCGGGAATACCCTCGGCCTCTCCCGCCCCCTAGCCCAGCAGTATTCCTCCCAGCCCCACGGTTAAGCCATGGGATTTAAGGAGGAACTTGCTGAGCCGGCTACGGACGCTTTAGGCCCAATAAACGCCCCGACCACTCGCGGAGCTGGTATTACCGCGGCGGCTGACACCAGAACTTGCCCCCCGCTTATTCCCCCAGCTTTTTACACTGGGGAAAAGCCAGTCTCAGCGACTGGCACTCGGGGTGACCCCGTCGCGCGTTAGCGCATTGCGGAGGTTTCGCGCCTGCTGCGCCCCGTAGGGCCTGGGCCCTTGTCTCAGTGCCCATCTCCGGGCTCCCGCTCTCACGGCCCGTACCCGTTATAGGCACGGTGAGCCGTTACCTCACCGTCAACCTGATAGGCCACGGCCCCATCCTTAGGCAATCCCAGGAGCATGGTCCTGAGATCCTTTAGATGAGGAAGCGTTCCAGAGTTCCTCATCTATCGGGGATTAGCCTCAGTTTCCCGAGGTTATCCCCGTCCTAAGGGTAGGTTAGCCGTGTTTTACGGAGCCGTGCGCCGCACCCCACCGTGGCTAGGGGCGCCGACTCGCATGGCTTAGCCCCACCCCGATAGCAGTCAGGTCCGGCAGGATCAACCGGAGTCGTACGGCCGAAGGTGCGGGGAGAGCCCACATTGTCTGGAACCCAGCCACATCAGACCTAACGATTGGCCATTAGGTCCTCATTATTTTATGTTGCCGCAACTGGAGGTCGGCCGTTCATCCCTCTGGATGGTCATCCAGAGTCCAGCCAACGCCGCCGAGAGTTGCGGCCCGCAATCAATATTTTATCTGAGGTCATATATAACTGTTTCTCAAACACTTCACATCGGATTAATGTTAGCTTGTTGATAGCTCTCACTTTATTAAGTTAGAGTCTGTCCTTATTAATTCTCCATCTTGAAGCATAAAAACATCTTGAATTTCTCTTCATGTTCTTAAAGATTAGTGCTTGTTTTGTTAGATACTTTGCTGGTGTTTTTTTTGTGTTTCTTGTGTTAAAAAATATATTTACGTGTGTTAATCTTTTCATTGGGCCGATGGCTTAGCCTGGTTATAGCACCCGGCTGATAACCGGGGGGTCGTGGGTTCGAATCCCACTCGGCCCATTAATTTTCTGTTCTTACCATTCTAATTTGTCTAAGGTGGAAGTGATTGTTTGGCAAAGTATAAATATGCGACGCTTCTTTGGGTGTTATCATGCGGTCTCTCACTGAGTTAATACTTGGTAGGGCTGCCGGTAAGAGTGTTAGTCCTGGTGATACAGTAGAGGCGAGGGTTGATTTAGCGGCGTTTCATGATTTAACTGGGTATCATGTTGTGGAGAATGTGGAGAAGGTTGGCGGTAGTGTTAATGTTGGTAATTTAGTTGTTGCTTTTGATCACATGGTTCCTCCGCCTACTCAAAGGGCTGCTGAGATACAGGTGTCTCTTAGGAGGTTTGTTCGTGATCGTGGTGTGTTAGCGTTTCATGATGTTGGTGATGGTATACTGCATCAGTTACTTCTGGAAAGATATGCTATCCCAGGCACTGTTGTTATGGGAGCTGATAGTCATACTGTGACCGTTGGTGCTTTGGGTGCTTTTGCTCAGGGTCTTGGTGCTAGCGATGTGGCTGCTATAATGATGACTGGGAGTACTTGGTTGGTTGTTCCTGAACCTGTGAAGGTTACTTTGTTTGGTCGTTTACGTGAGGGTGTTATGGGCAAGGATGTTGCTTTATACATTTTGGGTAAATATGGTGCTGAGTATTTTAATGGTAACTCTTTAGAATTTTATGTCGAATATCCTAGGGAATTTCAGATGGATTACAGGGCTACTGTTGCTAACATGGGTATCGAGATGGGTGCTGACGCTCTAATGTTTGTTCCTGATGTTGTGACTGTTGAGTATATTAAAAGTATGCGTGGTATGGATGTTGATGTTCCTATGGTGAAGGGTGAATACAGTGATGAAATTGATATTGAATTAGATAGTATTGAACCTTTAGTTGCCGCTCCTAATTCAGTGGATAATGTTAAATTTATTAGCGAGGTTGAGGGTGTGAGTGTAGATTATGTGTTCATTGGTTCTTGCACTAATGGTAGGTTGAGTGATATTGAAGTTGCTGCTAGGATATTAAACGGTAGGCGTGTAAGAAGTAGGTGCATTGTGATACCTGCTTCAAGGAGTGTTTTCGAGGAAGCGTTGAGGTTGGGTTACATTGATATTCTTGCTAGGGCTGGTTGTGTTGTTACTTTCGGAACATGTGGTCCGTGTATAGGTGGGCATTTTGGCATCGCTGGCCCTGACGAAGTTGTTCTTTCTACCAGTAATAGGAACTTTAAAGGTAGAATGGGTCATCCCAGCGCTAGGATTTATCTGGCTAACCCTGCTGTCGCAGCTGCCTCAGCCCTTGAGGGAAAGATCACTGATCCTAGGAGGTACCTAAGACCTTAAAACGGAGCGTATGTTAATATGCTGGTCGAAGGTTATGTGTTGAAGGTTGGTGATAAGATAGATACAGACGTGATAATTCCCGCTAAGTATTTAGTTTACACTGATCCTGCTGTCCTTGCTCAGCATGTTTTTGAGCCCATAGATCCCGAGTTTCCTAAGAAGGCTAGTAAGGGGACTATCCTCATAGCCGGCAAAGCCTTTGGCATGGGTTCAAGTAGAGAGCAGGCTGCCATTGCCCTTAAGGCTGCTGGTGTTAGAGCTATACTAGCTGAATCTTTTGCTAGGATATTTTATAGAAATGCTGTGAACAATGGTTTACCTGTCATGGTTGTTCCCAATATTAATGAAAGTGGTGTTAATGAAGGCGATTACGCTCAAGTTCACATTGAAACTGGTGAAGTTATCATAGGCAGTAAAGTTTTGAAAGGACGACCGTTAAGCGGCATAGTATTAGAAATTGTTAAATCAGGTGGTTTATTAAACTTTCTCATGCTAAAAAGACGATAAAAATACAACAAAACTCCAGGAAAGACGGTAACCTTGAGTTATTTCATGACTACCTGAATATCATTCTGTAACTTTTCCACAAGCAAAACTCTAAAATATTTCTTATCTCTTTATCTCAATTACTGGTAAATTTATGAATGCTTGCAAGTTCTTTAATTTGTTATTCGTTGCCCTTCCTTAAATCTTATGCTTTCTTAACCTGTGTGAGAGATGCAGATAAATACAAAACTTTTAGCAACGACCCTTCATTTCCCTACATGACAAGTGCAGAGAGCTTTTTCTTTAAAACTATAACTTGGTTCTCAGTGATTCTTTTTAATCTCTCTCTTGCAAGTAGGTTTACTTGTGTATTACTGATTTCTTTGAGCGCTCTGCATATACTCTGTTTTTCGTTATAGTCATAGAATACAGCATAGCCCTTATACAATTGCGCTAAAGTTTTTGTATAGTTTACTGCAAGTGGTTTTGAGAACGTTATTGCCTCCCATGCAGACATGAGAGCTGTGTATTCACGTTTAGTCCCCGTCAACACTCCTCTGCACTCGCACAAGAGTTTATAATATTTTTCCACAGGCAGATACCCAGTAAATATTACATGATATCGATACTCCTTGTACAAATCTCGCCTTTTCATCCAATTTCCAGTCACCACAAGTTTTATTGGAGGTTTACATTCGATGTACGCTTCTAAAAATTCGTGTAAAGGCTCGTCAAGTGCATACGAAGCTGGAATAACTATATAATTCTGCTCCACACCTTTACAATACTCTTTACTCATCTCCTCTATAACGTACCATGGATCATACACAACAATAGTTTTGTCTAGCACGTTCCTAGGCAACAATGCAGATGCATAGTAATTATGTACAATGATCAAATCAACATACCTTAACAAGCCTTTAAAGGGAAAATTCAGAAAAAGATTCTTCAGATCCTCATGAACAAGAAAACCTGAGTGCGCATCAACTATTACCCTAAATCCTAAAATGCGCTTAACAAATACAATCAATAACAATAAGGGTCCCTGGGGAAGCTGCAGTAAAACAGCCTTAGGCTTAACCCTTAATAAATGTACCAGAGTTCTAACAGCAGAATCCACATACAAAACCTTAGACTTGTAAAAAACAATATCTACTCCTATAGCTTTAGCTAAAAGTTTAGTACGCGAAGAAAGCTTCTTCCACGCAATAAAAATTACTGGAGCCCACTTTAACATTTTATTCACCAACATTATAAAAATAGAGATCCTTAGGTGTTGTTATCGATAAGTGTTTAAGAAATTTTCTGATTATGAAGTATAATGGTGTAGCCCTTATGACGGATTTGTTACGTTTTACGAGGGGAATTTTATAAATATCTAATGTAAAACCGTTCTTTCTTAAATAATACCCTGCTCTAATGCCATCACGCAATCCTAAAACAAATGGTTTAAACTCTAACTTTAAACCTGTTAGTAAATATTTTAGCAACAGTCTAATTATGAGGACGGTAAATGTTGGTAACGATTTTTGTTTGCTGTTACTAATAATTAAAGATGCCATCCATCCCTTTATCCAATAATAATAAGCCCACCCTGAACCTGTTATCCTAAACGTACCACGCCATAAATGTTTTGCTGTTATATGAGGAATACATTTTACAGTATATCCTGCGTTCCATAACCTTATTCCTAAAATACTATCATCAAAATATGCAAACATGCTCCAGATAAATGGCGCCTTCCCTAATTTCTCTATTGCTTTAGTTCGATAGATAGAGTAACAACCATCACTGTAGGAAACATAATAATCATTATTTCTATTTGAACTTAATTGCATAATAGTATTTCGCATAATAATATTTGAGAACATGAATTCATCAATACCACTGCCTGCAGAGTATACCGAATTTTTACTTAGCCATAGTATTATTCCTTGCAAAGCACCACATCTTGGGTCAGATTCCATAGCTTGAACCATTCTTGATAGACTATCAGGATAAACTATTGCATCATTGTTCAATAGAACTACATACTTTGAGTTTGGGTCTCTCGCTAGGTACGCAACGTTATTGCCTCCTGTAAATCCAAGATTACGTCTATTTCTGATGATTTTAGCTTTAAGTCCGATACTGTTCACATAATCTTTTATAATTTCATAACTGCCATCCGTGGAGGCATTGTCAACTATTATAAGTTCATAATTATTATACTGCAAATCCTTGATGCTTTTCAACGATTTCTTAACGATATTAATTATACGTTTGCTGTTATAATTCACCCACAATATTGATACTAAAGGTTCCTTCGCGATATTTAACACTTCTGATCCACTCTTTCCTTACATCATTATTTTCAATATTCCAATTTAAATTTTACTAAAAACTTAGGTTTCAAAACTTTCTTCTCGATCTTTCTGTAATTTACTAAGTTTTAAATTGTTGATAAAATATACTCCGCTCTTTTCTCAGGTGTATGATTTTGCAGAAAGTGTTTTCTTCCATTTCTTGCTAATGTTTCCCATTTGTCAGATTTTAAGTAATCTAATATCTTTTTCTCTAATTCATTAATTTTTCTAAAAAATATGGCACTTTCTCCATCAATGAAGTTGTTAGGAATCTTTATCCATGGTTCCCATGAAATTAAAGCAGTACCATGATATGGTATCTCCCAGTAACGAGCAGTATCAAAACTACCACCCGGTACTGAAACGGACAGTTTAGATTTGGCAATAATCTTTACATATTTAGACCACGGGATTCCTGTAGCAAATTTTCTTCCGAGATAAAGGAAAGAGTTTAATTTATACTTTCTTGAAATTTCTAGTAACTTATAGTATACTTTTATTCTTAATGGACTTGTTAAATTTGCAACAAAACTTATATCATAAATCTTATCATTATAATTTGGATTAAATCCATAATCAGGAATTGTCATATTTAAAGGATTCATTTTAACGAGATGATCATTATAAGCAATATAAATAAGCTTATCGAAATATAAATTTGGATTATAGAAATTAGGCAAATTATGCATAATCTTTGAAAAATAGCGTCTCGCGGAATATGCTAGATACATGTGAAAAATTTCAGGAGTCCTAATAAGTATTTCGCGTTTAAAATACCTAACTATACGTTTTTCTTTGTATACACTCCTTACATAGAAATCATCTTCGCCATCAATAAAAATTATTGGTGGTATTTTAGTATTCGCATGAAAAAGAATTTTCTTTAAAATTAGTGGTGTACTACCTCTCAAAAAATTACAAATAATTAAATCATAATCAGTCACCTCGGGGAAATCTGAAATAACATATCTTCCAGAATCTAGTAAACAGTAGATTTTAGGTACCTGCCAATCCTTCGCATAATCATATTTTACAGTACCGTAGTTAGGTTCTTCTCTGATAACTATTTTACCTTGAAGATCTTTAGCAACTAATATACCATTATCTATGTAACAGTGATATAAAGGTTTATATGGGTACTCAACAACGTTCTTTTCACCAAGTAATTTTTTTAATCCAAGAAAATAAAAATCACTATGATTAGGTTCTAATGAATTGATAAACAAAACTCTCATGAATAATCATCCCTTTCTCACTATGTAATATTAACACTAGTATTTTAATGTTATTCATATAAATTTGCATAGTCCTATTTTAAATAATTTTATTAAGGTTAATCTGAACTCTTTTGAAAATAATAGTCATATAGTTCTCTCTTGATATTTGCACTACTTTAGTTAAAGATACTATTTCAGTAATATACTAAAGAATCTGAAAAAAGATAAACATAATGCGAATCTGACCTCTTTGTTTGAAGTGAGGATTGTTATTCTTCTGTTATGCAATAAATAACCTGAGCAATGAATCATAATATTTTAGACAGTTCTAAAACAAAAAATTCATATTCTTGTACTTCCAAAGTATTGTGATATGAGTATTAGAAAAGTAGTCATTACAGCTGCTGGACTTGGTACTCGTTTACTCCCAATGAGTAAGGAGTTTCCAAAAGAAATGTTACCTGTTTATGTAAAAAGTGCAAGAGGTCTTACTTTAAAACCTTTGTTACAAGCAATCTTTGAACAACTTTATGAAATTGGTATAAGGGATTTCTGCTTTGTAGTAGGTAGAGGTAAGAGAGCGATCGAAGATCATTTTACACCAGACTGGGATTATATAACAAAGTTAAACAATAAGGGTAAAACGAACCTTACAGTAGAATTAATAAATTTTTATAATATGATAGAGAATTCAACAATACTTTGGGTTAATCAACCAGAGCCGAGAGGTTTTGGTCATGCAGTCTTAATGGCAAAACCATTCGTAGGTAATGAATCGTTTATTGTTTGTGCGGGTGATACTTATATAATATCCAAGGATAATAATTTTCTTAAAAGAATGATAAAAATACACTTTGAGGAAAGTGCTGATGCAACACTCTTGTTACAGAAAGTTAGCGACCCAAGACAATATGGTGTTGCAATAACGGAGTATTTAAAAAAAGATACGTATAAGGTGTTAAAAGTGATAGAAAAACCGAGAGAGTCCCCGTCAAATTTTGCAATAATGCCCTTTTACGTTTTTAATTTAACAATAATGGATTCGTTAGAAAACATAAAACCTGACATTAATGGTGAGATACAACTTACTGATGGAATACAAAAACTTATAAGTAATGGTAAGAAAGTTGTGGCGACCTTATTGGAGGATGAGGAACTTAGACTTGATGTTGGTACTCCAGAAACTTATTGGGAGGCTATGAAATCATCCTATGAATATATGCAAAAGATAGAAAATCATAATCCCATGAGCGAACCAAAGTTTTTTAGGTGAATTTTGATGGATGTTACAACCAAACTTATAACAAGTCAACTTTCACATAAGTTATTAAAAGATAAGAAAGTTCTCGTAACTGGTGGTGCAGGTTTTTTAGGTAGTTGGTTATGCGAGACTTTAATTTGGTTGGGCGCTCGTGTTACATGTCTTGATAATTTATCAACTGGTAAAATTGAAAACATAAAACATTTAGGGACTTTTGAGAATTTCTCCTTTGTAAAGGCTGATGTTGCAGAGTTTTGCCCTGATGGTTTTGATTACATAATACATGGTGCTAGTTTACCGTCACCAGATGATTATATGAGAAGGCCTGTTGAAGCGATGCTTCCAAACAGTCTTGGATTGTTAAAGTGTCTTGAGAATGCTAGAAAGGATCATTCTGTCCTGCTTTATTTATCAACTTCTGAAGTTTATGGTGATGCTGAGGTAATTCCAACACCTGAGGCTTATTGGGGTAAAGTGAATCCAATTAGTTTAAGAAGTTGTTATGATGAATCAAAGAGGTTTGGTGAGGCGTTATGCATGGCTTATTTTAGACAGTATAACGTTGATGTAAGAATTGCGCGTATTTTCAATACGTTTGGTCCAAGACTTGACATCAACGTAGAATATGCAAGAGTGATTCCGAAGTTTATTATACAGGCATTGAGGTATGAACCAATAACTGTTCATGGTGATGGGAAACAAACAAGGAGTTTCTGCTATGTCTCTGACATGGTTGTTGGATTGTTAAAGTTTATGATCTGTGAAGAATGTAGGGGTGAGGTAATGAATTTTGGGAATCCGCATGAAATAACAATCTTAGAATTAGCCCATCTCATAAAGAAGTTAACGAATTCACAATCTGAGATTATTTTTCTTCATTCTAGGCCTGATGATCCTAGAAGGAGAAGCCCTGATATTTCTAAGGCTAGAAAGCTTTTAAATTGGGAACCTAAAGTATCATTGAATAATGGTTTAAGTTATACCATAGAGTGGTTTAAGGAGATGATGAAACGATGAAAATTTCTTTCTTCGGTTTAGGTTACGTTGGCCTTTCAACGGCACTGGCATTAGCATCTAAAAATTTTAGAGTTTACGGTTACGACGTTGATGAAAATAAGATTAAGATGCTTAAAAATAGTAAGCTTTACATTTATGAACCTGGTCTTAAAGAACTTTTTAAAAAGGCTAAAGAGAATTTCATACCAGTTACTGATCCAAAAGAGGCTGTATTAAATAGTGATATTACATTCATAACAGTCGGAACACCCTCAAAATCTGATGGTTCTATTGATCTGTCTTATATTGAATCTGCAAGTAGATTAATAGGAAAAATGCTTAAAGAAAAGAATAGTTATCATTTAATCGTTGTGAAGAGCACTGTTGTTCCCGGCACCACTGAGAACGTTATTATAAGAATTATTAAAGAAGAATCTGGAAAGATCGTTGGAAGTGAATTTGGTATCTGTGTTAATCCTGAGTTTTTAAAGGAAGGTAGTGCCGTTGAGGATACTTTTAACCCTGATAGAATCGTGATTGGTTGTTTCGATGAAAAGTCTGGTGATGTTTTAGAAAGTCTATGGAGAATATTTTATGATGAGAAGATGCCTCCTTTAATCAGGACTAATCTTGTTAATGCTGAGTTTATTAAGTATTCCAACAATGCCTTTCTTGCTATGAAAGTAAGCTTCATTAATGAAATTGCCAACATCGCTCAGAAAATTCCTGGTGCTGATGTTGAAGTTATTGCTAAAGGTATTGGTTTAGATAAACGCATTGGACCACTTTTTCTTAAAGCTGGCCTTGGTTTTGGTGGAAGTTGCTTCCCAAAAGACCTAAGAGCTTTAATAAACTTTACTAAAAACCTAGGTTATGAACCTAGACTTTTAGAAAGCATTATTGATGTGAACAATGATCAACCTTATAAAGCCATCGAGCTATCTAAAGATCTTATTGGTGACTTTCATGGCAAGAAAATTGCCATTCTTGGATTATCGTTTAAGCCCAATACTGATGATATGAGAGAAGCAGTTTCTATTAAGATTATTAACAAGTTTTTAGAACTGGGTGCTAATGTTACAGTTTATGACCCAGCCGCAATAGATAATGCAAGGCATATATTTGGCAACAGAATCATTTATGCTCCTTCATTAACTGATTGCATTAAAGATGCTGATTGTGCTATCATCGTTACTGAGTGGAATGAGTTCAAACATCTCAAACCAGAGGATTTCATAAAAAACATGAAACAACCAATTGTGATTGACGGTAGAAGAATTTATGATCCAAAATTATTCAGCCAAAAACTCACATTCTCAGCCATTGGACTTGGAAAATGAAGATCCAAAATCGCAACTCTCAATTACAAAAGAATTTAACAGGAAATGAGAACTTTAATCTGAACTTGTTGCATTTTGCAGAGAATACTTATATAATTTTGCTACAAAGAAGATATTAGGTGGTTTTCATTTGAAAGGAATAATTCTCCATGGCGGTGCTGGAACTAGACTTAGACCACTTACTTATACAGGACCTAAACAACTCATACCGGTCGCTAACAAGCCCATAAGTCAGTATGTGCTTGAAGACTTAATCTCCTCTGGCATAAAGGAGGTAGCAATAATCTTAGGCGAGACTTTCCCTGAACTTGTACGTGAGTATTATGCTGATGGATCTAAGTTTGGCGCACGCATAACTTATATTTACCAAGGATTTCCAAAAGGTATAGCACATGCAATCAGCCTCTGTGAAGAGTTTGTTGGTAATGATAGGTTTGTTGTTTACCTTGGAGATAATATGCTTCAAAACGGTATAAAGGAATACTTGGATAAGTTCGTTGAGAGTGATTATGACGCTATGATCCTTTTAAAAGAGGTTGAAGATCCCACCAGATTTGGAGTGGCAAAGTTTGACAAGAGCGGGAAGCTTGTTGGATTAGTAGAGAAGCCAAAAGAACCTCCAAGCAACTATGCTATAGTTGGAGTTTATTTCTTCACCCCGATAATATTTAAAATGATTAAGAAACTTAAACCGAGTTGGCGTGGAGAGTATGAGATCACTGAAGCCATTCAAATGCTGATCGATAATGGTCACAAAGTTAACTATGAATTTGTCAAAGGATGGTGGCTTGATACAGGAAAGAAAGATGATGTCCTTTATGCTAATTCTCTGATCTTAGACGAAAGGATTAATAGAAAAATAGAAGGAGAGATCATAGATTCAAAGGTTGATGGAAGAGTTTCTATTGGAAAAGGCACAAAAATAGTAAAGTGTACTGTTAGAGGGCCTGCTGTAATAGGTGAATACTGCCATATCGAGAACTCGCTCATAGGTCCTTATACAAGCATAGGTGATAATGTCAGGATAATAAACAGTAGCATAGAATACTCCATAGTCTTAAATAATGCTGTTATCGAGGATGTTAATAGGATTGAGGAAAGCCTAATTGGGAGAAACGCAAAAATAATCAAGAAGGGATTTGCAAATGCACATAAGTTTAATGTAGCAGATTATTCGGAGGTGATATTATGAGCGAAGTCAAAGAATACCCCTTAGAAGGTGTTAAGGCTTACGAGCTTAAAGTACTCCCAGATGAAAGAGGATTCTTTGCCGAGGCTTTGAGGATCGATTGGAAACACCTTCTAGGTGAGGAATGGATAGCCCAAGCTAACATAAGTTACAGTTACCCTGGCATCGTAAGAGCTTGGCATAAGCATGAGAGGGGACAGATAGATTACTTCCTTGTTTTGAAAGGAGCTATGAAAATATGTGCTTATGATGAAGAAAGCAGAAAGCTAGTAGAGATAATTGCTGATGAAAGAAAGCCGAGCATAATCCGCATACCAGGAAAATACTGGCACGGCACGAAAACAGTTAGTAATACACCATCCCTAACAATTTACTTCACTAACAGATTATATGATTATGGAAATCCTGATGAGTTAAGAAGACCTTGGAACGACCCTTTAATAATTCCTAAGGAGATTAACGGGAAAGAAGATGATTCGAGATGCAATAAGCCTTGGGATTGGTTTTATCCACCCTATAAGTAGGGTTTTGTCATGAAAATTCTCGTGACAGGTGGTCTTGGCTTCATAGGAAGCAACTTCATACGTTACATTCTGCATGAATTCAGGGATGTTAGAGTGATAAATCTGGATAGTCTTTCCTCTGGTTCTAATATTGCTAACTTGAAGGATATTGAAAAGGATATAAGATATAGTTTCATAAAGGGGGATATTGCTAACAAGCGTCTCGTTAATAAAATCATAAATCAAGTAGATATCGTCGTTAACATTGCTGCTGAGACACATGTAGACAGAAGCATAGCAAACCCATGGCCCTTCATAAAGAGTAATGTCATAGGCGCATTAACCATTTTTGAAGCATGCGTAAAGCTTAAAAAAAGAGTGGTGCACGTATCAACAGACGAAGTGTATGGAGATATTCTTCAGGGATCTTTTCAAGAGGAGGATAGGCTTAAACCCTCTTCACCTTACTCAGCTAGCAAAGCTGCAGCAGACATGTTTGCGTTAGCCTACCACAGAACCTACGACTTAGACGTCGTTATAGTTAGAAGCACTAATAACTTCGGTCCATATCAGTTTCCTGAGAAATTAATCCCCAAAACCATCATTAGAGCACACTCAAATCTTCCCATACCAATTTATGGCAAAGGACAAAACGTAAGAGATTGGATATATGTAAAAGATTTTTCTACAGCACTTACACTCCTCCTCACTAAAGGTAAAGGCGGAGAAATTTACAATGTTTCAGCAGGAAACGAACTCCAAAACATTGAATTAGTAACACAAATTCTAAGCCTCATGAACAAACCATTAAACTTAATTACATTCGTAGAAGATAGACCTGGTCATGACATCAGATATAGCCTTGACTCATCAAAAATCAGAAACGAACTCGGATGGAAACCAGAACACAATTTTCAGGAAGCCCTAAAAGCCACAATTGACTGGTACATGAATAATGAGTGGTGGTGGAAACCCATAGCAACCCAAGAAGTTCTTCATCCAACACCATGGAAGATTAAGTGGTAATTATGAAAATTCTCGTGACAGGCGCCAGCGGGCTATTGGGTCACAAAATAGTTCAAATCGCCCTGAAAAAAGGACACGAAGTTTACGCAATTTATAATGAACACAAGGTCGATATCGGAATATCCATCCAACTTGACATAACCAACAGAGATAAACTATTTGAAAAGATCTTCCAACTTAAACCTGACACCATAATACACGCAGCCGCATACACAGATGTTGAAGGAAGCGAAATAAATAAAGAACTAGCTTGGAAAATAAATGCTGAAGCAACAAAAAACATCGCAAAAGCATCGGCCAACATCGACTCACACATGATTTACGTATCAACAGACTACGTTTTCGATGGGGAAAAAGGACTATATTCAGAGGAAGACGCACCAAACCCAATTAACTATTACGGTTACACCAAACTTAAGGGTGAAGAGTTTACTAAAGAGAGCAACACAAAATATTGTATTGCCCGAGCGAGCGTCATTTATGGTTGGGCCTACACACATAAACAGAATTTTGCAACATGGATAATAAACAATCTAAAACAAGGAAAAGAAATAAAAATAATAACAGATCAATACGTTTCACCCACATTGAACACTAACCTTGCGGAAATGCTTTTAGAAATCGCTGAGAGAGAAATAACAGGCATTCTCCACACAGCAGGAGCAACCAGAACAAGTCGATACAACTTCGCCAAAAAGTTAGCTGAAATATTCGACTTAAACCCCGATTTAATCAAACAAGCAAAAATAAACGAAATGTCATGGAAAGCAAAAAGACCAAAAGACTCCTCATTAGATATAAAAAAGGCATTAAAAATTTTAAACCAAAAACCCCTAGAGCTCGAACACGCACTTAAAAAAATGAAAGAAGAAACAAACCATACTTTTGTTCTAACTTAAGACCATGAAAAACTTGTACCGCAGTTAGCAGTTCCGCGATGGAAGGGCTCAAATGGATAAGCGTGGATGCGAGATACGTAAATCTAAGGAACAGCTCTAGCGCACCCTCCGCTCCGGAAGCACGGCTTCCTATGGGGGCAGGTTAACGAGGTGCGGGGATCCATGGGTTCACCCGAAAAGCCCTCAAAATCGAGAGTGAAAAACTATGCACGTCAAAGACCACGTAACTTAGAACCCATGACACAAATATTGTTATTATATTAAATTTAGAGGCATTCATGATTGTAATATTTTGAGCGCTGCAATGGATTTATATATTGTTTTATGTAATACTTGCATGATGAGTGTAAATTTAAAGAAGGAGTTCTTGAGTCTGCTTGAGAAGGATGTGGAATTCCGCTACACAGTAGCAGGCTATCTAGGACTATCAGAAATACTAAAAAAAACTAGACACACTAACAGAAGCACAAAACAAAATATGGAAAGAAATTAGAAAATTAGGAGAAGAGCAAACCAAGATGTGGAAAGAAATCAGAGATATTCGGATGACACTCTGCTTTTTGTCGCACATGAACCATTAATAGAAAAAGAGTTTATAAGCTCTTTTTCTGATTCATTGCTGGTGAGCACTCTTGACATTCCAGTATCTTCTGGGCTGGCTGATGTTAATAATGCTGATATCCTTCCTCATGCTCAGATCTAGGAATCCAAAAATGCCCGTGTGGGCCTTCATGTCATTTCTTGCCTTTCTCAGCATCATTGGTAGACTGGTCAGCATAGAGGAGCTACCAACAGTGATAGATCTCAATGTAATATTCTTTCTCATTGGCATGTTCAGTATTGTTTCACTTGCTGAATCCTCTGGCCTTTTGAGCCTCCTATCATATTGGTTCATAACCAAGCTCAAATCGACGTATAGCATAATGATTGTCGCTTCCATCATATTCGGTCTCATGGCAGCATTTGCTGTCAATGATACTATAGCTGTGATGGGCCCTCCCATAATATACATGATATCAAGAGCCACTGGCATTTCTCTTGAGGCACTCCTCCTTGTTCTAGCATTCTCCATAACCATAGGCTCAGTTACAACGCCAATGGGAAATCCACAGAACGTTCTGATCTCTGTGAGCTCCGGCATGAAGGCACCTTTCATATCTTTCATATTTTACTTATTCGTTCCAACACTCATCAATCTAATCATCACCCCTGTGATCATTTCATTCCTTCTCAAGGTTCCAAGGAAAGGGATTGAACTTGGCCTCATAGCAGAGGAGAGCCTGAAAAACAAAAGAGATGCCTTTTTCAGCAGTTTCAAAATAGATGTGTTTAAATATTGGTAGATATAGGAGAATGTTGATGTCCGAAAAGCTCTATACAATCAAGGAGGCGAGGAAGCTTCTTGGAGTCACCACATGGACTATTCAGCAATGGGATAAACAGGGTAAAATAAGGTGTGTTAGGACTGTTGGAGGACGTAGGAGGATCCCTGAAAGTGAAATAAAACGTGTTCTTAGTTTAAGAGAGGAAAGAATTATTGTAGGCATGAGAAGCCGTAAGTATAATGAGGTTGTTGAAGGTGTCAAGAAGCTTGTTGGTTAAAGCGTACTCGATACCATATAACCTTGAGGTAAGTGAGCTTATAGAGGACTACATGCGCATCTTAAACTCTATCTTGGATGATTTATGGAGGAACATTGCATGGAATAGGAATGAGAAGAGGCTTATACCGTTTTTGAGGAAAGACAAGGCTTTTAGGAAAGGGCTTAGAGATAAGCACCTCAGAGGATGGGTTTACTCCAAGCATTACGTGGACTCAGCGATAAAACAGGCTTATTCCGTGCTCGAGTCCTGGAGGAAGAGATACCTTCATGGGCGGGCAGGAAGAAGTAGGCCTGAACTGAAGAGGAAGTTCGTGAGGGTCAAGGAAACCCTCTACAGTCACAGGGACGGCGTGCTCAGGATTTCGATTAAACCCTATGAAGAAAGCGTGACCGTAGATTTGAGGAAGGCGTGGTGCTGGGATAGGATAAGGGGTTTAGAGCTCGGCGAACTCATACTCAAGCGGGACAGGCTCCTGGTGACGGTCAGGAAGAGGGTGGGGCTGAAGGTCGAGAAACCGATTGCCTGGGACACGAACCTCCTATCCCTGGACGGCTTCGACGGCCGGGATCACTGTTCCATAGACCTGAAAGAGATCTACACCATCCACAGGATCTACGAGCTGAAGAGAAGAGTCATCCAAAAGCTTCCAGAGAAAACGAGGAAGAGGCTCCTGAAGAAGTACCGCTCGAGGGAGAGGAACAGGGTTGACGACGCGCTGCACAAGCTGGCCAGGCAGCTCTCAGGCAGGACAAACGTCTTCGAGGACCTGACGAACTTCAAGGAGAGGATTGCTAGGACGAAGAGTAGGAGCATGAACAGGCAGAACAGCAAGCACAATTACATCAAACTACAAAAGTACGTAGAATACAAATCTGCGTGGAATGGTTATGCTACCATGTATGTGAAGGCGAAGGGCACCTCAAAGACCTGCTCCAAATGCGGGTACTATAATAAAGACCTAAGAGGAGCAGTCTTCGAGTGCCCAAAATGCGGACTTGTAATCGATAGGCAGAAGAATGCATCAATAAACATTTGGAAAACATTCCTTAGGATGTGGGGATTCATGGGTTCACCCCGAAAGGAGCTAACCTCGATGAGTCCTCCGATGAACCCTGAGGAGGACAAGAGGGATGAGGCTCAAGGACTAAGTATGGATTCCACACATATCCATACTTAGTTCAGAACCCCTAATTGCTTCCCTTTCCCTCATTTCAGTTATATCTCTCATGCTTGCCAACGACATACTTAGGTTGAGCGGAGGCCCTCATATCGAGGAAATAGGATTCATACCTTTTCTCGTAGCTTCAGCCATGTACTTCTTTGTGGAGGAGCCCAGAAAAGTAATCAAGGAAATTGACTGGGGGACAATAATGTTCTTCATAACAATGTTCATAGCAATGCAGGGGATATGGAACAGCGGAGTTTCAAGCGACATGATATCCCTTTTCATGAAAAGCAAGCCAAACAGTCTATTCGAGCTCATTGAAATTTCCACTACATCAATAATACTTAGCCAGCTATTAAGCAACGTGCCTTTTGTCAAGCTCTTCATAAATTATATGAACACTCTTGGATTTACTGGAGAGGATGTTAAGGCTTGGATATCCCTGGCAATGTCCTCAACTATTGCTGGAAATTTAACTCTCTTTGGAGCAGCATCTAACATAATAATACTTGAAGTTGTTGAAAGCAAGTTCAACACAACTATAAAATTCACAACGTTCCTTAGAGTAGGAGCATTGGTTACAGCGGTTAACCTCGTAGTATATTTGCTTTTCATAACCTTGTTCTAGCTTCATGCTTTTACCAGAAAGTGACAATTCTAATCATAAACCAGAAGAGAAAACATAAGCACTCTAGACCAGTCTTCTAGCTTCTTGAGCAGAAGAAAACAGGAGCTCAATTCTTTTCTATTTCCTCAATCTCTATCTTGGATGGTATGGGGATCTTAGATGAAGCTACCTTGGCCGCTCTCTTTGCTATCTCTAGATGCTCCTTCTTTACTATAACCTGCAGTATCTCATACCGTTGTGGGATTCATAGATTTTCGTCCCTTCCCTCTATCGGCAAACGCTTTCGAGGGCCTTCGCCGCCAACGGTGAAGGACGGCACATTGGAAGTTCCCCCGCCTGCCTGTCGTCCTATTCGCATTGGAAGCAGGACCCATATCGGCATAAAAAATCAACTCAAAACGCCTATAAAAATCTATCTATTCAAAAACTGCTCACCAACCCTTTATCTAATCTCGCAAGAAGACCCCATGCGTAAGCGTGGGGATGAATTGCGATAGACTTTTAAACAGCTTTGAGTAATTAAAGTTTGATATGAAGCTGACTATCCAAGCGGGCGTTGTTGGACTGACTCGAAGGAAAAAAGACTTGTTGGATAGGGAATATTTTAACCTTCAGAAGTTTCTTAGGGGGGACAAGACTGTTCCGTTGTATTCGGCGAATAAGCAACAAGCTCTTAGATACTATCAAAGAGTTAAGCATAAAGAGTATCCGCTTAGCTTGAGAAACGACTTAATTAACCTTAGAAGGGCTAAGGCATTTTGGTTTTTGAAGATTCCAGTCTATGGCGTAAGGGGAGGAATAAAGGTTCCAGTTAAACCTCACAGGAAGTTTCCAGAAAACGCTAAACTATGCGAAAGCAAAATCGTAAAGCGAAAAGACCGCTACATTGCCATGCTCACCTTCGAGTTTCCAGCCCCGCCCATGCGAGAATGTTCCTCCATCCTTGCTGTGGATTTGGGCGAGCGTTTCGCTGCCACTGCGGTGCTTTGGCAGAATGAAAACGTGATGAAAGCCCAATTCTACGGTAGGGAGATTAGAGGAGTTAGAAGGCATTACGCATGGCTCCGCAGAAGGCTTCAAGAGAGAGGTCTAACCAAAGTCGTGAAGAGAGTTGGAAGCAAGGAGAGAAGGGTGGTTAACACCATCCTTCACCGAGTCAGCAAAAGGATAGTCAGCCTCGCCCTTGCAACCAACTCTTACATAGTTTTGGGAGACCTAAAGGGAATAAGAAAGCGAGTCAAGGGCAAAGGCAAACGCTTAAACAGAATAGTCAGCAACATGCCATATTATCGCTTAACGAAAATGATAGAGTATAAAGCTATGCTCGTAGGCATACCAGTAATAACCACAAGCGAAGCCTACACTTCAATAACGTGCCATATCTGCGGGTGTGAAGGAAAGCGCAAAACTCAGGGCTTGTTTGTCTGCGCTCACTGCGGAGAATACAACGCAGACCTAAACGGAGCCATCAACATCGCTAAAAAATTTGAGAGGTGGATGAGCTATATGCCCATCCACGGGGCTGCAAGTGAACCAGCCCATAACCAGCCTAAGCTGGAAGCCCCATCCGTAAGGGTGGGGTAGTTCACTTATGCACTAAATGAAAAGAAGCATGTACTATTTAATATTTAGCGATTATCCAGCTTTGGTATTATTGCTTTCAGTAGACTAATATCCTCCTTGTTTAACGGTTTTACAATTTTATAAAAGACTGGCAACGCTATTACAAAAATTAGAGCTTCTATCAATGCTTTAGCATATAGACTTACATTTAAAAAACTTTCAACCAACGATAAAATAAATGCCATCACAATTGACATAATTATACTCTTCATAATATTATCAGGCATCTTCATTTTTATGCTATTATACAAAATCACAAACGCCGTTATTACCATCAATGCCCTTGCTATCGCAGCACCTATTTGTTTTAGCCACATCGTTAAACTTAGCAACAGCATTAAGTATACCATCGCTGAAATTAACCCCGCAATAAATATTGGTTTTGTCCTGCCCGCCGCCTGCAATTCTGCAGAATATATCCCTGAATATGCACTTAAAATTACCAACACCGAAAGTATCATAAAAGGTACGCTCGCATCCAAGTATTTTTCGCCATAAACCACGCTTATTGCCGTCCGCGATACAGCAGCTAACGATACACTTAACGGCAAAATTACAGCAGTAGCTAACCTAATTATCCTTATATGCATCACACTTATTCCCTCTTTATTCCCCGTACCATTTATCCATGAAAACGTAGGAAAAAGAGCAGAAGATAACGGCGTCCAAAGTATGGACAGAACACCAACACTTGATACAGCTATAAAATAAACTCCAGTCACACTTAAACCAGCTATACCAGAAAGCACAGCTATATCAAGCCAATTTTGAGACAACCCAATTATATTCGCACCATAGACTGGCATACTAAAAGCAAGTAACTTCACCGCCGGAAATCGCTTATTCGTCCTCCTCACCTTACCCTTTAAGATTAATATTGAGTAAAACAACGTCACAATAGAACCCACCAGCAATCCCAAAATTAACCCAAGTACACTTAAACAAAAAAGAGTGAAGAGAATCCCCGAAAACCTTCCAACGGTTGTATAGAGTATATTTTGTACACTAACCTCCTTAAACATACTATAACCATACATTAAAGCACCATAATAGCTAGTAATGTTCAATATGAAAGCTGTAGTCAAGATGATCAAAACCTCAATCACCCCCACCCCTATGTAAGATCCTATAACAGGCGAAAACGAAAATCCAACAGCTAACGCTACTATAGATACAAATAACAAAACCTTAAACGCCTCCCTCGCCGAAGCTAAAGCATACTCCTCATCACCCTTACCTAAATTCTCCGAAACATACTTTATAACTGCATTATTCAACCCAAGCAAAGAAATCGTATTGAAAACCGTCAAAACCATGAGGAGCAAAGAAAAACGTCCAACCTCCTTAGGATCCAAGACCCTCGCAACTACAACATAGAACACAAATGCCACTATATAGAAAGAAACCTGCATAACAGTTAAATACAACGTTCCTGAAAACAGCTTCTTAGCTTCCTTCGACATTTTCTTACTCCCCTTATGAATAAAGCTAATCGTATAAATAATTATTTTCCAACATAAAATAAGAACCAAAAACAGAATAACATTTCTCTTTAACTGATCTTGATGAAAACATCAGACCTTTTCCTTCAGACATCAGCTTGCCATTTTATTGCTGAGTCAACGTAATGCTTTGAGTATCTCCACTCTCGTAGCAGTTCATCCCTAAGCTCTCTCCTATCCTCAGCTTTCAAGTTAAGGTGGGCCTTCTTAGAAATTTTAACGTGTGAGAAGATTGCGTCTAAAGCCTTCCGCTTAACTTTGAAGTATTCTTCGATTAAATCTTTTGGAACATCTACTGGGACCCTGTAGCTCTTAACTGCCTCCATAACCTCTCAACCTCGCTCTTGGGATATCTCAGCTTGCCAGTTGGGAGTTTAACAGTCCTAATAATGCCTTTCTTCTGCCACTTCCAAAGAGTCTTAACTGAGATGTTGAATATCTTTGCAACATCCTTTGGTCTAAGTAGTTCTTCTTCCATCAAAGAGTTAATAGAGTTAAACAAATATTTAAACCTATCTATTCCAAAACTGTTGACCACGGCATTCTACGTAATCAGGTTTATTCAATTTTAAAGATTATCTTAGTTTTTTTATTGCCTCTCTTGTTATCGGGTCTTCTATCCAATAGTATCCTTCATTTCCTTCTACTATCATTGCTGATGTTAGATTTTTTAGGATGCCGTTTAGAACTTTACTGTTTATGTCGAGTTCTCTTTTTATTTCACTCCACCTTGCTCCCGTTCTAACGATTCTTAGCACTTTTATGTATAGCTCTCTTCTCCTGTTTTTGAGGAAATGGTTTAATTCACTTTGTATGATCTTCGAACCTTCACTTACTGTCTCTTTTAAGGCTTCCTCATGCGAAAGTCTCCTCTCACATCTGAAGTTTCCATAGTACGTTAGCCATCCAACATATCCGTTTAATCTTTCAACTGCATCAACTATCTCCTCTTCTTTAAAATGTACTTGAGGATATTCTCGGAAACCTGATATAAGAAAGTTTTTTGATACTTCGTGATTGAATGGTTTTAGCGTGATTATAGCAGGCTTCCTTCCATACAGGGGTGAGGTTGGGCTTGGCTCAAGTAGTCTTCTTAGGATTCTAATATAGGAACCTGAAAAAACTATTCTTATTTTACTGTATTTGTCCCAAACACTCTTTAAGATTTTAAGGAAGTATGGTGAAGATACTTCCTGAACTTCATCGAAGACTATTATTTTATCCTTTACACGTTGAAATGCCTCATCTAAAATTTTACTCCATTTTATTTGTAAGAATTTTAAGTTAATTGTTAGTTCATCAAATTTTAGCCCCGATTCTACAAGAAGATTTTTTGCAATATCTTCAACACCCTTTGCTCCAAGAAGGTTAACGTATATACCTTTATTTTCGTTTGCGAACGTCTTTATTAAACTTGTTTTCCCAGTCATCCTTTTACCTAATACTACAACCCAAAGCCCTGAGTTTGTCAAGCGTAAAAGCTCTCGATACTCTTCACTTCTATTGTACAGTTCTTTGAGCGATTCTTTAGGTCTTAAACTGAAGAGCATGATTACCCAGGTAACTAATTACCTAAGTAACTAATAAATCTTTCTTTCAGCATAGAACTTATAATCACTTTAAACCATTGTCGGATAGCTAACTTTAACTATCCGTTCCACCTCTGTCAAAGCTTCATGGATGGCATTCGGGATTAACGGGAAATTCTTACATCCTGGATTTCTTTTCAATAGGTTTAGACATGCTATCACATCTCTATCATTTTTCATATCCGAATTCTAACATTGACACTCTCCACAGCTAAAGCCGGGAGATTCTCGGTTTGTCGTGGGGCCTCCACTCATTCTACCGAGTTAAGGGCTGTGTCAAACCAGCCCCTGCCATGGACGTATAGCCCATGGCCCGCTCGCTGGAACCATCCCTACCCGTCTTGGATGGGAGCATTATTCCAGCTTTCGGACGTCCCATCCACATCCGAGCGACCCGCTCAAGGAGATGGTGGAATTGGAGGAATATAAACTTAACGGCGATTCATCTCCACGACTAACCGTGAAAAATATAAAGGAGATGATGAAAAACAAAACAGAGGGCAGGAAAAATGAGGTTAAAAAGAGAGATAGAGGAGATGAGAGTCCAATATATAGAGAGATGGTCAATTTATAGCATAATAATAGGTATAGTAGTTGGAATCGGAACTTTCATTTTTTATTCCTTGTTACAATTAACAAAGGCTTTCTTCCTTGGTTATTTTGCAGGATTCCATCCCGTATCACCAGCTGGAGAACATCCCCTCTTCTCTTTCCCTTCAACTCCTTTTCGCTTATGGGTCCTTGTGCTTATTCCAGCTATTGGAGGACTTATTGTAGGATTTATTGTTTATTCCTTAGATCCAGAGGTAGAGGGGGATGGAACAGATGCAGTAATAGATGCCTTTCACAATAAGGGAGGAGAGATAAAGGGAAGAGTACCAATTATAAAGGCTATTGCATCTGCTATAACCATTGGATCAGGAGGGAGTGCGGGGAGAGAGGGACCTATCATGCAGATAGGTGGTGGGATTGCTTCTTTTCTTGCTTCTCACATAAAGCTAGGTGAGAGGGAGAGAAGGGAGATGATGATTTGTGGAGCTGCAGCAGGATTAGGGGCTATATTTAAAGCACCACTTGGAGGAGCTATATTTGCTATGGAAGTCCTGTATAGGAGGGATTTTGAGATAGAAGCAATGATTCCAGCAACTATATCCTCAGTAGTTTCCTATGCAGTATTTAGCTCTTTTCCTAACATAGGCTGGAGACCTATATTTGAAACTCATGAATACAATTTCAATCCTTATGAACTGATTTTTTATGCCCTATTGGGTATTGCATCTGCTATCTTTGGTATTTTCTATGTAAGGATATTCTATGGAACAAGGAACCTTTTCAGGTATTTGAGGATACCAAGACACATAAAACCAGCAATAGGTGGTGCAATAGTTGGTTGTATCGCATTTCTCATTGGTTACTTTTTACCAAAAGAGAAGGTATTGGATGGAGTACTTGGTATGGGATATGGAGTAGTACAGTTAACAATATATGAACAATTACCTCTCTTTGTTCTTCTCCTCATAGCTATTTTAAAAATATTTTCCACTTCCTTCACGGTTGGCTCAGGAGGTAGTGGAGGATTATTTGCACCTTCTCTAGTAATAGGAGCTATGTTTGGTGGATTTTTCGGAGGTATATTTCATTTATTTTTCCCTACAATAATAACTCAACCATCAGCCTTTGCTCTTGTCGGAATGGCTGCTTTCTTTGGAGGTATAGCAAACGTACCTCTTGCATCTATGATAATGGTAACAGAAATGACAGGGAGTTATAGCTTGTTAGCACCTTTAATGATTTCTACAGCCATAGCTTATGCTCTTACATGGAGATGGAGTATATACGAGAAACAAGTGAGAACAAGAATAGAATCGCCAGCCCATAGGAAAGATTTCTCTGAATCCTAGAACAGAAAAGAAGATATTAAATGAGTTGATCTGATATTCTGCTTAGGAACATCCATCGAGATGAAAACGCACAAATTTGGTGAACGTAAGGTTAACGATCTAGACGAGTAGCATTCTCATCGGTTGCAGAGTACGTTTGAAGGGGTTGAAGACCAAACCTAGGATCTCCAACGTTACAACACCTAGTAGGGCATGATCGTCAGCCTCACCTAGTACGACGGGTGTATGTCCTTCTCCTTGTGGTAAGAATATATAACACTCCGAAACTTTCCTCTTCACCATCGTACCGTCCGCCAACGTGAACTCGTGCTCCCTCATCGGGATTAGTCCTATCTTCTTCCAAACCGCCGTGGTCAACAGTTTTGGAATAGATAGGTTTAAATATTTGTTTAACTCTATTAACTCTTTGATGGAAGAAGAACTGCTTAGACCAAAGGATGTCGCTAAGAAGTTCGGTATCTCAGTTAAAACGCTCTGGAAGTGGCAGAAGAGGGGTATTATTAGAGCTGTTAAACTCCCAACTGGCAAGCTCCGCTACCCGAGGAGCGAGGTTGAGAGGTTATGGAAGCAGTTAAAAGCTACAGGGTCCCAGTAGAAGCTCCGAAGGATTTAATCGAAGAATACTTCAAAGTTAAGCGGAAGGCTTTAGACGCAATCTTCTCACACGTTAAGATTTCTAAGAAGGCTCACCTTGAATTCGATAGAGAGGATAGGAGAGAGCTTAGGGATGAATTGCTACGAGAGTGGAGATACTCCAAACACTACGTTGATTCAGCAATGTAGAGCGTTATCCAGCCCTTAACCAATCCGATAACGGAGTAAATTCTGGAAGGCTCCAAAAGAATCCGAACACGTAAAATGCTAACAGAAAGACCATCAAACCAAGGGCCAGTCACAGGCACATACTGAAACAAAGAGAGAAATTAAGCGCTCAGCTAAAAGTCCTTTGCTTTTGTGTTGTTGAAAAATTTAGTTCCAACAACATTTAGACTAAAACCTTTCAGAATACATATTTTCATAAAACTGCTAGAAGTCTCCCACTTTGCATGTGGTGGGAAGGAGAATTTAAATATGTGAGAAATATTTTTGGTGGGATGAAGATTATGGAAACCGTGAAAGTGGACGAAAAAGGCAGGATTATCATTCCTAAAAGCATGAGGGAAAAGGCTGGAGTGAAGGAGGGAAGCTACGTTAAAATAAGGGCGGACGAGAAAGGCATTGTGATAGAACCTCTTGAGCCTATAGCCGAGAAATACTTTGGAGCCTTCAAGATAACGAAATGGCCAGAAGACCTCGACGAGACAGAACTCCATTAAAAAGGAAATTCAGCTAAAAGCAGTGCGCGCCTCCTTCATAATCCTTAAAGCTTGGTCAATTTCTAGAGGTTTCGCGTTCAGTAAGACTTCAGCTTTACCTACGTTCATTGAGGAGTCCTTAGGTCTTCGGGCTTTCCACGATATTTCATTTATTCTAGCTGGCTTGATTAAGTTGATGTTTAGGTAAAATACCTTAGCCAGCTTTAGTGCGAATTCATGTCTGCTGAGTCTTGTGGATCGCTCCACGTGGATATGATTTCGTCCAGCTCGCCCGACTCTTCGTCGTAGACGCATATTTTTATGGCTCCCTGAAGGACCACGAAGTAGTCGATTTGTCCCCTTAGGTGTCTGTGCCAGGCCCTAATGATACCGGGATAGCTTATGGACATGTTTACCTGGACTATTTCGTCCTCCCTGAGGAGTTCTTTCCAGTCCTTCCTCATGAGCTCTAGGAAGAAGCCCCTTTCATCAGACCTTCGCTTAAGTGTTTTAATCTGGATTCCTTCAAGCATGAGGGTCACAGCTCGACCTGCGACATCTCGCCCAGTATGAACCTCCTTCCAAACGGCCTCCTCTTATCGTTTGAAACGATTCTGGAGTGGGATGCGATTAGGCTGTGGTTATCCTTTCGTTTGCGTCGATCAGGCAGTTGTCCATTATTATGGAGTTCTCCACCTCTCCCCTCTCTATGACGGTGTTGTTCCCTATACTCGTGTAAGGACCAATGTATACGTTGGCCTTTATGGTTGTTTTTTCTCCTATGATGGCTGGGCCGCGGATTAACGCCCCCTTTTTGATTACGCTGCCCCTCCCTATGGAAACCCTCCCCTGTATGGAGCTGCCATCTTCAACCTCCCCTTTCACCTCCGGTTTCAGCTCGTCGAGGACCAGCCTGTTGGCCTCAAGTACGTCCTCAGGTGTTCCAGTATCCTTCCACCACCCATTAACGAATCGATAGCCCACGTTGTATCCATTCTCTATCAGAAGTTGAATGGCCTCCGTTATCTCAAGCTCACCCCTCCACGACGGCTTTAATCTCCCAATCATGTTGAAGATCATAGGCCTTAGAAAGTAAATGCCCGTTAGGACATACCTGCTCGGGGGCTGCTTTGGCTTCTCTATCAGGCCTATCAATTTCCCATTCTCATCGAATTTCGCTACCCCGAAGCGTTGGGGGTTCTTCACTTCGCATAGTAGGATCATAGCATCGTAGTTCGAGCCTTCGAAGTCTTCAGCGAATTTCACTATGCCACCTTTCAGTGGGTTGTCTCCCAAGTAGACGACAAAGGGCTCATCGCCTACATATTCCTTGCACAGCCATATGGCGTGGGCTATGCCTTTAGGCTTACCTTGATGGATGTAGCTCAATTTTGCCCCGAAAGAGCTCCCATCACCATAATATTCTTTCACCTTTTCAGGGTGAATATCCCCTAACACTATGGCTATCTCGCTTATCCCGCATTCAAGCAGGCTTTCCAAGACATATTGGCTTATCGGCTTGTTGGCGACGGGTATTAACTGCTTTGGTCCAGTATGGGTTAATGGCCTAAGTCTTGTGCCCCTCCCCCCATGTAGTATTATGCCCTTCAGTTTACCCACACCCCAGCATGTCCTTTATTTTGCTCATGCTGGAAGTATGCCGATATTGTAAAAGTTTCGTCATTCTGAGTATAAAGCTTTTCAAAATCTGCGCGTTTTTATAAAAACATACGTTAACGCTTTCTGCATCACCTAATGCGCTTTAGAACCCGTAAGTTTTAGTATAAGCTTCCTTGATTTAGGGTGGCATGGTGGAAGAGAGCGTAAATTTTGCAGGCTGCTGTATAAACAGGTTGAAGGCGAGTTAAAAGCAGTTCCGCTAAATATTTAACGAGTAACATCCTCTTTCCAGCTCACCCTAGCAATTTTGAGGGCAGTAAAGCTAAAAGGCTGTGGAGGATAACGTAAAGGCTATCCATTGAAGCAAGTAATCTAATCATGTTCTTAACCTTTCACGAAGCTTATCCAATAGTGTAATTTTAGCCATTAAATATTTGAAAAGCTTTTTATCGCTTACTTTACGCCTGCTTTGAACGTTAAGCCTCTTATTCCATATTTGCTTAAGATTTCTTATGGCATAGTTAATAGATTTCAGCGTGATGCGTAACCTTTCAGGACTTTTATTTTTTAAGCTTGAGAAAAGTGAATCGATGAAAAGGAGGAGTAAATGTACGGGGAGAATCTTTAGCAAGTTTTTGAACTCAAGGTTCTTGATCAGCGTTACTATCATGTTCCTTTGGAAAAAGTAAAGTGATTGAATATTGCTTTCTTTAAATGCCCCTCCAATGGCATGATAAACTACTGAGTTTGGGATGAATATTACTTTATAGCCTTGAAGCCACATTCTCCAGCAAAGGTCCGTTTCCTCCCTTAGAAGGAAGTAATCCTCATCAAACCCTCCGACTTCTTCAAACACATCCCTCCTAACAATGAGGGCAGCCCCTTACCAGCCAGAGTGGTGAGGGGCTTATTGTAGCGGTTTGCCTCCTTATTTAATCTATTTCATAGGTGAAGCCGTAAGGTGTTAGCTTATGGCCGCACGTGTCGAGCCTACCGGGGTCATCCATCCTAAGCAGTTTAGCTTGTGCAGCTCCAATACTTGTATCCAATTCTAAGGTACTCACTAGTTTAGTAAGCCACGCTGGATCAACTTTGGTATCCACGTTAAGGAAGACGATATACTTACCACTAGCATGGTTAGCCCCCACATCATTGCCCTTAGCAAAGCCATAATTCTCAGGATTTTTAACAATCTTAGTGCGTGGATTAAAGCTATATCTCCGCTCTAGATATTCGCAACTTTCATCTGTAGAAGCATTATCGACAAATATTACCTCAAAGTTAGGGTAATCTGTGCAAAGAACAGACTTTAAGCATTTATCAATATACTTTAACCCGTTGTAATTTAAGATAATTACCGATACAAGTGGAAATTTTTTGTCAGTTTTTCGTTCCATTAGAATTCTACATGCGCTTTAGTTAAGTCACAAACTTACTGAGGAAGCTAGCTACAAACTGCATTCTCATAGGAAGGAACGCTTTTATGCGTACTAGATCCTCTTCGTGTATGGTCTTCAAGGCTACTAAAGCAAGGAAGTAAACTGTGGCGAAAAGCAATGGGTAAAGCGGGAATAGTACAGTCGAAGAAGAAAGCGCCATAAATGGTAAAACAACAAACGATGCAATGAATGAAGATATTATGGATTAAACACCCCTCAGCATCAAAGCGTGTTGATATGCATCTTTTTAGGGCAAGTAAAGTTATCAGCAATGTAAAGAATGCTATAATTGCCTTAGCTATGGCCGCACCTCTTATACTCAACGAAGGAACGAGAAAAGAAAGGGTAATTAGATAAGCCATAAAAGATATGGCCTGCAAGCCAAGGAATTGCTTTGTCTTTCCTAATATCATAAAGTTTAAGTTAAGGATTAAAGTGAACCCTGTAGCGAAAGCGCCAAAGGACATTATCATAAACGGAAGGATCGCTCCTGAATATTCAGGCCCGGTTAAGAACGCTATGATATATTTTGAGAACAATATGGCTGCGAATATTAAGGGAATGTAGGTGAGGAAAATATATCGAGAAGTAATCTTGAATATGTCACTAAGAGAGTCTTTTCTATATTTACCGTAAAGCTCTGAGACTTGAGGATAAAGAGGAGTCAACAGAGCCTGTAAAGGCAATAACAGAAAGCCATAGACAATAGTTGCAGTTTGGTATATTCCTAAGTCTGAAAGGGAGCTTGGTCCAAATGAAGACATTATCTATCCAATCCAAAAGAGTGCTGATTAGCCCGATACCTAGAAGAGGGAGGGAAAAATAAAGGCGAGTGCGTTACAGCTGGGACTATAAACCTGTAGTCTGGGGTGAAGTGGTCCTCAATGGCCCTTTTACCACGGCCGACAATGAAGCAGAATTCCCTAAATCCCAAGCCATAAAGCTGCTCAAAAGGAGTTGGAGGAAGGGTTTTACACATAAGTTGTTGGACTTATCTTTGGCGAAGATGGGCATCATTTCCTTGGGCTGTTCCTTAGTTGCGGAAAGCAGCCTAGTGTCTAAGCCGACGGCTGGAATGACCACCTTTTTAATCGTTTCGGGCTGCAAGACGCCTTTCCTCAAATTCTTTCAACAAAGGGTTATGTACGGCTTCAGCTTTCTCAGAGCTCAGTCCATTTATTCACTATAGCTATATTATTCCGAACTCTATGGGTGTCTTTCTAGGCTTCGGCCCTTCCGGTGTAAATATTATGCCCCATGAATCTATTTCCGACATGCCTATGATGAGCTCCATGTCTTTTCTAAGGTTTTCAGCGACTTCAAATACGGCTCCGCCGGGCACTTTAACTCCTTGAAATACAACGTCCACCATACACCTTCCTATGATCTTTAATCTTCCACTTTCGTCTGCTGTTCTGAGCTCGTAAGGCTCCTTTATGGGTATGAATGCGCCGAGCTCATCCGCAAGCTTTTTAGAGATAACGCTTTTGCTGGCACCAGTATCTACAATGGCCTTAAGCTCAATGGACTTATCCCCGTACCTTAGCTTAACATCCGCATTAGCTTGCTCGGGCTTCATGATATCTCCTAACGTATACAATGTTTGGAGGATATTTTAACCCTTCCCTTATGGCTCGGTAGCATTTTCTAGCGCGCTAGTATAAGCGTCCACTCTCCCTCAAATCTTCAGGTACAAGGAAACCGATCGGCTTATCCTCTGGAAGGTGGATGCCACGCGCGCTAATACTTTCTCCATATTTTTAACCTTGGGCACGTTTCCATATTTCACAAATGTTTGGCTTCCTGATGATCCCTCGCTTTATTAGGAATCTATCTGAAATTTTTCTCATCCTTTGTACTCTCCTCCGTTTCTGCCATATTTTCCGTAAATTGAAAAGATTCCACGTAATCGCCTTCACGATAGCTTTAGCTTCTTTGAGGCGACGTTTTCTAATTTTGACTAGGGAGAATCCAAGCATAAGTATGAGGTGGATCGGCAGATATTTCAGCAGGCTCATTAGTTCATAGTTCTTTAAGATAGATGTGATCCGATTCCTCACAAAGAGATAGACTATCCTTTCGTTACCTATTTTTCGGGCGGTTCCCCCTCCCTTATGATATACGATGGCTCTTGGTGCAAATACTACCGTGTATCCAGCTAGCCAGACTCTCCAGCATAGGTCGGTTTCCTCGAAAAGGTAAAAGAAGTCCGAGTCGGTTCCGCCTATTTCGTTAAATAATTTGCGTTTGATGGCGAATGCCCCTCCTTGAGCCCCAAAAATCTCATAAACGTGGTCGTACTGCCCTCTATCACGCTCTAAGTATCCGATGATAGTGCCTATGCCGAAGAGATCTATGTAGTGGCCAGCGGAGTCAAAGCAGGTCGGGTCATCCATAAGCAGGAACTTGCATTGAGCTACTCCTATGCCCACATTCGATTCCATAACCTTTACCAGTTCACTTAGCCACTCTGGAGTAACTTTGGTATCGTGATCTAAGAAGGCAACGTACTTTCCTTTGGCATGTCTTACCCCAATATTGCGTCCTTCAGCAAGGCCTAAATTCCTTTGATTGTGAATGATGCTCAATAGTGAATGTTGGCCGAATAACTTCTTCACTAAAGCTAAACTACCATCAGTGGATGCATTATCGATGAGGATGACTTCAAAATTGGGGTAACTTGTACTAAAGACAGATTCTAGGCATTTTTGTATATGCTCTATTCCGTTATGATTTATGATCACTATAGAGACTAGAGGAAACCTCTCACTTATCTTATCAGATGTTAACATTCTTGTTGCATCTTAATCGTTTTTTTATACTAACTCTTTTTTCTTCATTAAAGTCTTGCGCGCTAACGAAATTTTCATATTTCATCAGCAACCAGAACCTACTTATGTTCTCTAAGATTTTTGATACATATCATTTGAAATGCTAATCTTGGAATTAGGTAAACGATAGGTTGTGTAAGGAGGCCTAGTAGTAGGACTATCACGCCTAAAATGCTTTTCATCCAAGTGAAATGGGCTACTTGGGTAATAAATGCAAAGCCTCGAATACCGTAAACACGGTAACCTCTTATTTTAAACTCTTTGGGAAGCCAGCCTGACTTATGTATTTGGTGAGGATTGTCCTTGGATGTATATTGAGGTAAGAAGCCAACAGGTGTAAATATTATCACTTGTTTACATGCAATTTCCTCAAGCGATTTGATTAGATCTTCTCCTTCGTTTTTATTTAGGTGTTCTATTAAGTCAAAGGCTAACACAATGTCTATGGATTCGTTTTTGAGCGGAAGGTGTCGGGCATCGGCAAGAATATAACTATCGTATATCCCCCAATGCTTTGCAATGTTCAAGGCGGGTCTGAAGAGATCAAGGCCAATCTTATAACAATTTGACATAAAGGTAGAGTTCTTCTCAATTTTTTTGAGAGATACAATTACGCCTCCCTCTCCACAACCTACATCTAACAATGTGTTTGAACACTTGTCCAATTCTCACCACAGCACGTTTACGTGAGGCAAAAAGATAGGATGCATGAACGATAGTTTTTGGATTTTAGAGCCGAATGCGCGTATTATTCGTTTAGATTTTTTCATGATCAGACATTTTAATGATGTTTGCATGTTTCAAGACTGTTAGAACTTTATTGGATGTGCAAACTATCGTAGCTAGAAGGGAGAGCCAGGATATGACCCATATAAGTATTGTTATATTCCTTATTTTCTGTTCAGTGAAAATTATTTTTATTTCATTCTTTCCGCCTTTATCAAGGTAAAAGCCGTTAGCCCATCCGAGTGCGTATGTGGGTAGATGTTCAAGTTTTTTGCTATTGGTATATGCCTCCCAACTTGGATGGTAAGATTCGCCTAATGTGATGAAGACGGGTTTCTCTGAGTCTACGGATACTTGGTACTCGGTTTCACTAACCTTAACTGAGTAGATGTTAGGTCGCTTGGAAGAAGGAATCCCTTCAACACCCACGTTTTTACCATTAACCGAGGATATTAAGATCTGGTCTATAGCCATAGATTCTCCTGTAAAGCTTATGGATAAATCGTGATAGCCACTTTCCAGGTAGAAAGGAGAGACTTCATGCCATCTGAAGTTTTCCGTTTCTCCACCTTGCATAACAGCTAACATTTTGCCATCAACCTTAATTGTAGCCCCTCCATTTATCTTGGCCCGTACATAAATTGTATAATATCCGTTTTTCAGGATGGGGAAACGCTTTGTGGCCTCCCCCTCCCTAAGAACTAACGCCGCATATCCATAACTTAACGATTCTCCACTCATGTGCTTCCAATATCCACTTCTCGGAACGAGTGTAGCTTCTCCCTCATAGATAAGGAGGTAGGATTGTGCTGATGCAACCCAACTTCTAGTTTTATTGGATATCAAGGGATCTCCCAAGAATAGGAGGTTTGAAATTTTCAAATACTCCTCAAATACTCCCTCGGATGGCATAAGATCTCCAAATATTAGAAGTTGTCGGCTCTTATCAAATCCAGGGACGTAGAGGAATAGGCTTGGGCCATTCGCTAGCATTGGCCCACGCGTGGTTGGGTCGCCAACGTACCACCAGTTTTGAATAGGGCTGAGCAAGGGATAATAGGCCTCCATGAAGGAAATGTCATCAAACCATGTCACGCCAGGGTTAGTGTTGTCATAGCTCCATCCACCCATGAGATATATAACGGCTTTCGTAGCATTTTGAGGGCTGATACAAACTCCTGAGGTACGCCACCAATCTCTCGTTCCATCGATTCCGGTTTGTATTATATTCCCGCCTAAACTTCTGAGTCCATCATCATAGAAGACTACTTTAAGATGTGCCCCTCTCACGTTTTGAATTTTCATCCAGCCAGATACATAATATGAAGTACCTCCCTTTACATTCACGACCTGGCTCACGGCCACCCAACCCCTCTTAACCCTCTCAATCCTTAAGGAAGAGTTACCTGAAATGCTGGTGGAATTGTCGATAACTATCTTTTCCTCAAGCGGTAAACCCCAGTTGTTCACCCCCTCCTCAAAACTCGGATTTAAAATGAGGTTGCCTGTATAGTTATATATAATAGGGCTTTTAGTGGCATTAATATATGAAAGTGGCGCAACTAGTAAGACTTCATCGTATACGGATACATGTGGACTAAACTCTAAATTTTCATAAACTAAGAAGTTAGTCTCGTTGGCTATAAGCTTAAGATCCTTTTGCGTGTTAAGAATTTCGACGATCTTCTTTGGACTTCCAACCACGTAATAATTAAAACCCCATCCTCTAAGCTTTGGATCCCCTTCCCCCCATTCCTTCAATCCTTCCATCTCTAAATTAACAATTACATATTTGATGTTGAACTGAGCTAGACTAGCCCCTATTTGTTCTGTCCATCTATAGACCAGAGGCTCAAGCACCAACCTCGTCAGCTCTGGGGTTGTGGAGAATGTATGCGGATCATAAACTCTGAGGTCGCTGATAAATTTTGGATGTTGAGGTAGCCAAAGGGTTCTGAAAAAATCTTCACTTGCTCTATGGCCTGATAACCATCGATTTGCATCCTGAAGAACTTTAGGTACTTCCATACCTGAGAAGCTCACTCCATTAAGAAAGGTGGCCAAATTATTGCTTGGATCTCTTAAGGGAGGATTTACATCGTAGGTAAAGAGCGTAAGGAATGGTGATAGGATTATTACGCTCAAAATTGATAAGTTAGCTACATGACTAATGACGTGTAATGCCCTACTCCCTAGGCGCTTTTTGCTTAGCAATTCGCTGGAGGATATCCTCTTGTGTACTTCATCTACCGCTATGGCAACCAGTATTAGGAAATCCCATATTAACATGTAGTGTATTTTTACTAAGTCCTTAAAGAGGATCATAAATGGGAAGACCCGGTAGAAGCCTACGGCCCATTGGCTCATATTAAGTCTCCAGAAAAGCATTATTGAAATGCCAGCCAGTAGAAAGCATAAGAAGTATGTTGCCCTTCTTCTGTCCCTAATTAATAATGTGAAAGAGGCTAAAATTCCTAGGGCATATGTAGCCCTTATGAAGTTGTTTGTTGAGTATGGGTGGCTTGAAAAGAAATCTATTATTTGTTGAACGTATTTTGTAAAATTCCCCTTAATAGCATAGCTACCGAAAGTTTTGGTTGTAAAAGTTGGATATTGCAAGGTTTGAGAGATTGGAAGAATATATGCTGGTAGAAGAAGAAGGAAGTTTATTGCAATCAAACATGTAACCAATAAGAAAGATTTGGTGGCATACTTTCGGCTACCTCTGTAAATAACTTCAGCTAAGTATAGAGCGAATATGAACGGCATCGAGTAAAATACTGCTTGGGGATTTAGCCATCCAAGGAATATTGATGCTAAAAGTATATTGCGTATTCTTTTCCTACCGCAATTCTCATTTAACGCCTTAAGGAGGAACAGAAGGAGAAGAGGAAAAGTAGCATGGACTCCTAGTAAGGGAGCTCCGCCTTCCAAAAATTGCGGAATGGTTATTGAGTTCACACCATATGCTATAGAGATGGCAAACTTCCCAACGTTAGACTTCATAAAATAGTTAAGAAACAAGTACATGGTTACTGAGGATATTGGCATGAGAGAAAGGTAATAAAGTTGTTGAGCCACTACTATATTATTGAATGCCAGTAACCTTGTAATTATTTGCAGAATGAATATACCTGGAACATCAGCGGAATAACCTCCCAGGCCATAAGGAGTCCAAGATGAAAGCAACGAGATTAGAAGGTCTTTATCAGTAATGAAAAAAGGCATAAGATCACCTATGGAGAGCATGGATCGAGTAAAGAAAATGTTCCTGTAAGCTAAACCGAAGATTATGGTTAATGAAGAGAGCAAGAAAATCAGGTGAAGCTTTTCAATATTTATCTTTTTCAAAAGTTGGTCGTGCATTAAAGACTTCCCTATAAATCCTCTATTGTTGAAGTTACACTTGAAACTTTGCTATTCAAACTTTTTCTCCAATAATGATGTTGTCAGTATATAACGGTTTACTTATCGGCATTGATTGACTAAGTTTCAAGAACAAATAAACCAAATGAGGCGGAATGAATTTTGGAAAGACATAGGGCGTGAGGAAAGCTTTCTTGGATAAAATGACATTAAAGTTGCTTGATCTAAACATTAACTCCATTTCTCTTTTCGTATAGTACCTCCCACCAGAAGCGGAAATAAACTTCTTATTTTTCCTCCAAAAAGCATCTCTGTTTTCGTATATGCATATCAACCTACCTTTCGGTTTTAAAATTCTATGGACTTCCCCCAGAAAATTAAGAGGCTCTGAAAAAAACTTAAAGGTTCGAACGAGAAAAACGCTGTCAAAAGTATTCGGCAAGAATCCCATCTTCTCCCCATCCATAATTAAAAGATTACAAAAGCGGGACCCTCTCCTTTTTGCTACTTTCACCATATTTTCGGCGAGATCTATACCATAATAATTGATACCCAGTTTATTGAGTATGGGAATAAACCTTCCAGTTCCACATCCTACATCAAGAACTTTAGTGCCTCTAATATGCACGATAATGTACCACTTTTCAAGAAAATCAATATAGTTACCTGTAATGATTCCAAACCTAGACTTATCGTAATTGCTGGCTTGTAAATTGTATAACTTGATAAGTGTGCCTTTATCCATGTTCAAATTCATTCGATGCGTGCTGAATTATTTCCACTATCACGAAATGGCTACTAAGAATACACGCATAGTTAGCGCACGCTTTCATATACTTTTGCCATTAGCTTACTCAATTCATTCAGATCAAAATTCCTTTGAACAAATCTTCTCGCTTCTTCTCCTAATTTTCTTGCAAAAAGTTCATCTCGCAGTACCTTATCGATTTCATTAGCTAGATTCTTAGGATTGTTTGGCTCTACAACCAACCCATTTATATTATGCTTAACAATCTCTGGTAAAGCGCCGACGTTAGTTGTGATTACAACTTTTCCTGATGCCATTGCCTCAAGCATTGATAAAGGATATTCAGGTATACCTACGGAACTTTTAAATGGGAAAACCACAATATCACTTATATTAACAAAGTTCTCGGGATGAGCAACAATTCCTTCTATGTATTTGATGTACTTACCCAGCCTCAGTCTTAATTTTTCAACAAACAATCGATCTTTCCCGTAAAACCCTGGAAAAAGTAAAAATAGGAGTTTAAGTTCTGAAAACCTCTCTTTAAGTAAGATGAAAGCTTGGCCTAACGTATCTAAACCTCTTACTCGCGGCGTTGTTCCATGGCCAAGATACAATAGTATTCTACTGCTTAGACCAAGACTTTCTTTAAATTCAGGGTTAATAACTGGTCTCCATTCTTCTAGGTTCACGCCAGGGGGTATTCTCTTTACGATCACTTTAGGAATAATCCGTTGAAAGTATCTTTTCATGCGATAACTCGGTACAATTACTTGAGCCAGATTGGGGATGCCGATGAAATATTTGGTTAAAAAGTTAGGATAGAGAGGATTTTCTATGAAAGATATAATATTCCCTCTTACTTTGGCGTCATGCAAAAGTTCTGAAAATAGTAGTCTTTTGTATATGCTCAAGATGAAGGGTCGTTTATACTTTATGGCAAAACGTCTTAAGAAAGGTAGAGCTTTGGGGCTTCCCATGTGCACGTGTAAAATGTCTAATTCCAGCGAGTTTATCTCCTTAATTAGCTTTGGATTAAGTAAAAGAGGAAACTTCCACTTAAACTCCTTAACTAAAAATGGGGGATTGTGGCCTTCCTTTGCGTGGAACTTGTTTGTGAATATTACAAACTTAAAGCCCTTTTTCATAAGCACTTCGGAAAAATCGCTAATCTGTTTAGATGGCAGACCTCCATATCCGTAAAAGAATTCTTCTACGATATGACCGATAAACATTTCACACTAATCTTCTAGTCATATCAAAGTGCTAACTACTGATTCGTAGACTTTCATGGTCTCTTCAGCCGCTCTCCTCCATGAAAAGATCTTTGCCCTAGAAAGGCCCATGTTAATAAGTCTTTCCCTCAAAGTGGCATCATTAAGAACTTGTATTATTAGTTCCACTAAATCGTCCACCGAATAAGGTTCAAAGTACAGAGCAGCATTTCCAAGGATCTCAGGGAGAGCTGCCGAGTTGGAAGATAATACAGGACAACCCGATGCTATTGCCTCTAGAGGAGGAAAACCGAAGCCCTCATAAATGGAAGGGTGTACATATAGGTCTGCAGCGTTATAGAAGAGAGCTATATCACTGCTGGAAACATACTCAATTGGTAAAACGCATCTTGCTATACCCAACTTTTGCATTAATTTCCTAGTATCCTTTCTATGTTTACCTATCCTTATAAGGAGAAATCTGTCTGTATAGCGTTGTAATACTTTTACAGCTTTTAGCAGGGTTCGAATATTCTTGTTGGCTCCATCACCGCCCACATGAAGAATGATGAGTCTATTCCTTGGAAGGTTTAACCTATTTCTAGCCTTAAGTTTATCCCTCGGTCTGAACAGATCATGATTTAATCCATAGTAAATAACGCGTAGCTTATGTTCAGGAACTTTGATCAGCTCTTTTAGCTTCTTTTCAACATAATGTGATGTGCAAATAATTTTCTCTGAATTAACTATAGCGGCTTCAATACTTTTCCTCATCCACCTATTCCAAAAGTATGTCTCTTCGGGATGTAATGAGAATGGTTTAGGGTATAGTGGAGTTAGCGTAGGCTCGCGTTTAATATCTCTTCCATAAGTGATTATGTCATGCAGGGTAAATACACAAGGTCGATTAACTTTTGACCACATGCCAAGTTCTGAATTAGCTATATGATACAAATCATAAATGCCCTCTACATGCTTTGGGTAATTCATTCCTACAATGAGTTTCATCGCACTAGACTTTTCGAAGTGAATCATGGAAATGCTGATGTTGTACTTTTTAAGTTCCTCAAAAAGGGAAAAACTATATCTGCCTATACCAGATGACCTCGGATAGAGATTAAAGAGTGCTACGCGAAGAGACTTCATTTGATCGTCTCGCGAGCTTTGTGAAACGCTCTCAAGCTAAAGTAATTTTCCCCTTTTCGGTTCAAGCAGGTTTAGCTATTATGATGAAACTCCATGAAAAAAGGTTGTAGAGAATTTTCAATCTGGAGCCGAGACCGGTGGGTTCAATTTTGATGATCTTGTAACCTGCTTCTTCGAATAGCCGTCTACTTGTTTCTAAGGTAAAAAAACGGAGGTGAGTGACTGGATGTTGACCCAAACCTCTTCCATATTCAAATTTGCCCATTAAGTATTTTAGCCTGAACTCAATGCGTACCGCGTTTGGAATACTTGCGATAACATAACCAGGAGGGCTTAACCACCTTTTGAATTCTTTTATAACTTTATCTGGTCTTCTTAAATGCTCTAACACATCGGCAAATATTATGATGTCAAATGATCCTTCTGGATAAGGTAATAGTGATATTTCTTCCACATCCCCAATAATGACATCATCTGCTATTTTTCTAGCTAACTTAGCAGCAACAGGGTCTATCTCTATGCCAACGACAAAACATCCTTTTTCCTTGAGCTTCTTGGAAAAGTGTCCACTTGCACACCCTACCTCTAGAACCCTCTTGTTTCTATCAATATACTTTAAGATTTTCATATGAACCCCATGAGGAGATAGGTCGAATTGAAATCCTGTAGCCTCGTGTCCTTTATCTTCAAACATAGGAATGTTCATGACTCATACGCGATTTAGATAACCCAATAAAGCCTTAGCTGAAACTCTTGTTGAGAATTTGCTTACTACGTGTTCCCTGCAAAGGGAGCGCATCTTTTGGGGATAGCCATTTACCCATACATCTTTCAGTAATTCTCTAAATTCATCTGGTGTATCAGCGAGCCACCCCGTCACTTTATTACGAATAGTTTCAGAGGGGCCTTGAGAGTTATACGCGAGTACTGGAGTGCCACAAGCCATACTTTCAACAGGAATGAAACCAAAAGGTTCTTCCAGTTGCGGGAACACTGTCATGAAGGCATTAGAGTATAATTGTCTTAAAACCTCGATTGAAGATACCCAACCTACGTTCTCGGCATGACGGATATGTGACTTGCCCATATTTTTCACTGGATAATTAGTTGCGATTTCTTCCAAGATCTTCTTATCTGATCCATCACCATAAGCAAGTAGATATTTCTCGGCAATGCCCTTACTCCTCTCAGGTTTAAATAACTCAGTGTCGATGGGTTGGTGAATTATTTTCGGGTAAATTCCCGTAAAATAATGTAAGATTTCAGCAGTATACTTGCTGTTCGCAAGTACGAAGTCAAACTTCCTAATGTTTTCTAACACTTTTAGGAATAACGGTGCCGAGAAAGTTCTCAAAGATAATTGAAGGAGCTTGGGAAATCCCTGTAAAAACGAGGGCAATAGCGTAAATCCCAATGTTTGAGGTAGACCTTGACAGTAATAGCCTAACAGAGCCTTAAAACTCCACTTTGATATAGAAAGAGCATAGTCATCCATGAGAATGTAAAAGTCTGGCTCCTTATACTTATGCGCAAATCTGGCCATTTTACTGCTAATATTGCCACGCAATGTATCTTCAATAACTAAATCACGAAATGTTGGAAATACTTTTGTACCTTCAGCGACTTTCTCATAAATCAGTCTAGTACCTTCTGGAAGATCAAGCTCTAAATACTTATTTCCAAAGAGTGTAAGCACGGTGACTTCACAACCTTCTTGAAGCAAACCCTTACACCAACAATAAAGTACCCTTTTTGCGCTTCCTCCTAACATATATGGTCTTAAGAAAATAATTTCCATTTTTTTCCACTACAAAAAGGAAGAATTTAGAAGAAACGCTTTTTTATAGTCATGCTTAGTGTACATTCCTGAAACTCCTTACTTTAATGTTCATTTAAAACTTCTGTGCTAAATAGCTATCGCGCATCCAACATCTAAAATGCACTTACTTCTACCGACATATAATGATCTTAGCATGTAGACTATGCTTCTCTGCCACAAACTTATACTTCAGCTTTACTGGTCCAGCTGAGAACATAAAATATAGCGGTTTAAGCTCATCTAATGTATGAGATCTCTAACAGTTAAAGACTTTCTCACTTCAAGAGTATTTATGTTCGAGTCTTTGTTCTAACAATTCTCGAGCCTTGAAGGTATGCTCGGAATACGTCTGCCAAACGTATGAAAACCTTATGGTTATAGGAGAATATCCCAGGAATGCTCAGTGGATGCACTACACACTTAAGGCAGGTGACGTAATCGTAGTCAGAATCTATTAGGTTATAAACGTTCCAGTTAGGATCTAAAAGCCTCCCGCACCAGTCATACTCTACTTTCCAAGAGCCCTTCAGCAAAGCTTCCAGCGGGTCTTGTTGAGGGGACTGTGTAACGTCTATTAGAGCTTCTGATTGTGGCTTGCTTGACGCTTCGACGGCTTCAGGCTCTCGGAGTTGCTGCACTGACGGTCTCTGAGCAGATACACGCTGCTTTGCGATTATACCCTTAGGTTCAGACCTATCTATTACCTCTCCCTTCTCCGTAACCTCTATATCCCCCCTCTCGATGCGCTTCAGAATCCTGTGCATCTTATCCTTAGTTACGCCTAAGACTTCACCTATCCTCCTAATGCCCCAATCAGGATGCTTCCTCTTAACTTCCCAAACCTTTTTAACTAATTCCTTATCGTGATAAATGAGCATATTTTAACACCTAAAACATACGTCGCAAAGTATACTTTAAATGTGTCTCTGACACGCGACGGAACATATTGGAAACGCCGTTAACACCTGACAGAGATGCCCCACTCCCCTGATAATATCGTGTCCGAGACGCCTCTGAGACGGAATACTATACCTACGACGCGTCTTTTCCACGTATCTGGAACGTTTGTGCGACATCTTAAGTAGTCCCATCATATCAAAAACGCTTTGCAATTTTCTCAATGAGCTTGTCAGTATCCTAAACTTCATTCAAGACCTCCCTATAGACCTCCAACGTTTCTCTAGCACACTTCTCCCAGCTGAAGTTCATGCTCCTTTCTAAACCTTTCTGGCTCAGTTTAAACCTTAAGTCTTCGTTCGTAAGCACTTCACGCATCCAGTAGGCGAAACCTTCAACGTCGAACGGACCCAGCAGTATGCCAGCATCACCAACAACCTCAGGAATGGAAGTCCTGTTGCCAGCTATAACGGGGCAGCCTGAGGACATGGCTTCTAAAGGCGGGTTTCCAAATCCTTCATAATAAGATGTATGGACTAAGAGGTCTGCCGCATTGTAGTAGAAAGCCACTTCGCTGGGCGATGCTCTTCGATAAAGCACTTTATCGCTTAGCTCTAGTGCTCTTACTAATCTCTCTACCCCTGCCGTTCTCTCTCCAACCCTTACAAGTAAGGCGTTTGGAATATCGCTTAGTAATTTCTTAAACGCCTTAAGTAAAGTGGGAACGTTCTTCCTAGGCTCCTCGCTACCAACGTTTAAAATTATTGGTTTATCCAATGGTAATCTAAGCCTTCTCTTAGCTTCAAGTTTATCTCTAGGCTTAAACAGGTCGTGATCAACACCATAGTAGACGACCTTGAGCTTCCTAGGATCAATGTTAATGAAGCGAAGCAAATCATTTTTAGTGCTTTCAGATACGCAAATTATAAGATTTGCATGCTTGATATCTCTCATGCCTAATCTTAGCAATGTATCTGTAGGCGATCCCCTTACTTGAGGCAAGAAAGATATGAGATCGTGAACTGTAATAATTGAAGGTCTCAATCGTTTAGATAAAATGCTTATGCTTGGATTTGTCAAATGATAAGTAGTATAGTTATTGAGCTTAATTGATGCTAAATGGGTGTGCCAATATTTCCATATGGCGTTTAATATTTCGTGAAGAATAGGCATAAGTGCGTGTCTCCTTAATGGAGAGAATAAGGTGGTGATCGTTTTGCTATATAACCATAGTAAATCCGCATGTACACTGTTTTTTCTCATTTCGAGAAAAATAGACGATGTGTAACGTCCCACACCAGAACTAGGAGGTAAATCACATATGAGTAAGATTTGCATATGTTCCCCTCGGTTTTAATGCGCTTATACAGCAAACAGCTTCCTCGCCATTAGAAAGCTCCGAAATTGCGCATTCTAGCCAGTATCCATTTCTTTTTTTGAAGAACTTTTCCGATTTTATCGCAAACTCGCTGAAGAGGGCTTTAAGGGTATAAGGATTATAAATTCTTTCGTACGGAGTTACCTTAGCTTTGAATGCAACTGGACAAGTCACGAGCAATAAGCCTCCCGATTTTAGAATTCTTGCGATTTCCTTTACAGCTTTATGATCCCCCTCAAAATCGTCTTCTAATACTCCAACATGCTCTATTGTCGAAACTGCTATTACTACGTCAAAATAATTGTTAAGAAAGTCGGTCCTTCTAATGTCCCCCTTAACAAAGTGAAAATTTGGATATCTAATTGCTACATGTTTTACATCTAATCCGTAAGTCTCATAGCCAAGAGCAGGCAAAATCGTTGATAACGGATCGCCAGCACAGCCAACTAATAATATTTTTGAACCTTCAGGTATCAGGCTTTTCCTCAATTCTTCAATTATGAATGGATATTCAACTGAGCGCGATCCCAAATAGCTCTCATTAGAGGCTTCAGATGCCCATAAATAAGTCCTATAGATGATTCTAAAAAGCCATCTCTTAATGAGCCTTAACATAGGCTAATCTTTTTGAGCTAAAATGAATAGCCTGATAGCCATCGTAGGACAACTATAGGAAACTACCTTATACATGGCTCTCAAAATCTTGACAGTTAGACCACCCATGGTCCTACGATTTTCGTGGAGCCCCTAATTGAGAGTATATTGAAACCATAATACTTTAGTAGCTCTGTAAGAGCTCTGCACGTTGCGGTATGTATGTGTGTTGTAGGATGTGCATGATATATCTTTGGCACACCAAATACCTTTTCCCTCGATATTTCGACATTTCTAGGCTGAAAGCCCTTTCCCAGAAAGATAACCTTTTCCAACGTAGTCTGATAATGCCTCCCTTATAGAAACAACGTTTTTGACACCGTTCAAATAGATGATCTTAACGAGATAACTGAAATTCTCAGGGTCTGGCTCTACGGCGATGATCTTCTTCGCCTTTTTGCTTGCAAGTAAAGTAAATATGCCGGCGTTCGCTCCAGCGTCCAAGACAATGTCCGACCTTTTAATGTTGCTTAGGATCGGGGCGTATTCGCCTACAAAACATATTCCGTAGTAAGGCCAGAAACTTTCAGTCTCTATTGGGACTACAAACTTCAGTCCCTTAAACTTTAATGTCGTCTTCATAGCGCGCTGTTGATGCTCTCAGTATCGCTTAATTACATCTTCTAACTGCCTAGCGTGATTTTCCCATGTGTAATTCTTGGCCACATTCCAAGCCTCATATCCCATTTTCCAAGCAAGTCTTTCATCATCTAGGAGCCTACTTATGTATTCGGCATATTCTTCCGTGACTCCTTCTTTAGGAAAGTATCCATGTTCGCCATGTATGAACAATTCTGTAACCCCCGATCCTTTAGGAAATATTATGGGACATCCATGAGCAGCTGCTTCTAAACCAGTAAAGCCAAATGCTTCGGTCTTAGCATGTATCAAACATCTGGCTTTGATGTAAAGTTCCTTAAGTTCTGACCCATATTTCGGCCCTACAATTTTGAAGACATCAAAAACATCTGCTTTCTTAGCACTTTTTCGAAATTCCTCTAGAGTAATATGCGAACTCCATGGTCCAACCATAATAATTTTGAAATTTTTACTGAAGTCCCTCTTGAGCTTAATAGCTATCTTGATAAAGAAAAATGGATTTTTACCTCTCTCCCAACGTGCCACTGCTAAGAGGTAATCTCCTCTTTCCTTGGGTATGCTTCTTGTAACATCTGTTCCAGGATATACTACTCTAATGGGTTTATTGATGTTAAAGTTCATAATTCTTTGAAGGTGGAATTTTGATGGAAGAATTATCATATCAAATTTTGAAAGTAACCACTTGTCAAGGTGAGAGCCTATAGATGACAGCACTTTTCGTTTAACTTTCGACCAACTCTCCATATATGCTTTCTCAAAAATATATGAGAGTGGATCCCAACAATAGAAAGCCTTCATCGTTCTTTTAAGAGATAGCCTAGATGTAAGTAAAGTTGAACCAAAGTGTGATATAACTACATCATATTTAGCCAGTACTTTGCTTGCTTTTCCGGAAAGTATGCAGGGGTAAGCAATGTGATACAGCGAAAAGAAGGAAAAGGAAGGAACTCTCCATTCACATATCTTCCGTAGGAGGCCTAGATTCTCATCCAGATGTTTAAGATTGATGCTCTCAGCATGAACTGGAGGGATCTCCGAGACCTTGTACTTAAGCACATATACGTCACACTTAACGCCAAGCCTCTCTAGGTGGTATGCTTCTTCACCTACTATCTTAGGAGCGCTACTGGTTGGAAGCTCATCAACGAGTAAGGCTACTTTCATAATGTTTCAGGATGAACTTTTAATTCGCATGCATGATCCAATCGCTAAGCCTACGGCTTCAATGAGTTTCGTGATTAGTATACCTAATATATAGCGCGCCCATCAGATTACCTCCAAAATCCTATTAACGCGGTTCCCGTAAGTGTGTTTTCTGTAAGCTTTCTCCTGTGCTTTATATGCGATTTCTTCCCTTTCATCATTAGAGTCTATGTAATACTTAGCCAGCTCGACAAGATCTTTCCCACCTTCATACGCTGCAACTTCTTCATTCAAATCAAACATTTTCTCAATTCCATCGGTTTTGTCAGTTAAGAGAAAGGAACCGCTACCAGTAGCCTCAAATGCTCTCATGTTGACTTTATAAGGTACATCGTCCTTTACGTGTACATTAAGCACAATCTTAGCTGCATTAAAGGCCTTTACCATCTCAGGGCCGTAGATCCCATCATCTACGTTATCTCCGCACTTGAAATACTTCCAGTAGGGCCCGTAAACCTTAACCATTATGCCGGCATTTTCTAGCGCATTAATGAGCTTAGCCCTTCTTCGTGTATATGTTCCAACGAAGACAATATCAGCTTCATACTTCCTCCTTTCTTCCTCGTTGAGTTTCACCTTTTTGTGCACTGTTGGCTCGCATGCAAATGGAAGGAAATGGACATTTCTACATCCAAATTCCTTATACGCCGGAATAATTCTCTCGGATGCTGTGAAAACGTAATCGTAGGTTGATGCAATGTATCTGACTAAGCTGTTAAAGAATCTTGGATCATCAGGGTACCATAAGGCAGTCTTTGCGTTAAGCTCTCTTTTAATCCACTCTACAGTGCTAGGTTTTACTACCTCCCCCTTTATCGACAAAACAAGATCCGGGCGAAATTTCTCAGCTACCTCTTTTATATCCTCATTTACCTTATTAAGCCAAAGCATGTTTGCTATATCTCGAGCCATCTTTGATCTCGTGATTGTCATTCTAACGGGGTTTGCCAACCTTCTCAGCTTCTCCTTGTAGCCGTAAAACCTCACGTCATGGCCAAGCCTAACTAGGTTCATGTAAACGTAATGCTCTAAATTATAGTTCATGTGTGAGCCCAGAAGTAATACTTTCATCGCTGGAGAGATTTATTCGAGACCTAGTTTTGATGAACTTTTTACACTTTGACAGGGCTTACTTTAGGGCGTCCAATTCAGCACCATTTCCGCGCGCTATAACGTGTCAGCAAGCTCATTTTTTACCCATTCAATTTCTTTTTTTAGTCCTTCTTCAAGACTTACTTTTGGCTCCCATCCCAATATATCCTTAGCTTTCCTGTAACTTCCCACGAAACGGGCTATGTCCCCCTTGCGAGGTGAAAGATATTCCTTACCAGCATTAGCTTTAGTAAAGTAAAGAACTAGGTCAGCTAATTGATTTAAGCTTACTCCTCTTCCTGTTGGCAAGAGGAAAGTTTCTCGCGCAGCATCTCGATTCTCTAAGGCGAGAAGATAGGCTCTGGCAGTATCTTCAACGTACGTGTAGTCTCGAATCTGCTCTCCTGTTCCGTAAATAGGAATAGGCTTTCCCTCAAGGGCAAGCTTTATCCAAAACGCTATGAAATTATACCAGCCTCCCACCCAGTATGGCTGTCTGGGCCCATATACATTGCTAGGTCTAAGTATCACGTAATTGATTCCATAAAGCTCACCGTATATTTTGCAAAGCATCTCCCCGTATATCTTGTGAACATTATAGAAGGTTGAAGGGTTATACGGCCAGGATTCATCGGCTATATATGGTGCGGGTATATTACCATGAACGCTCCGACTGCTTGTGTAAATGAAAAGGGCATTGGTATTGTGCTTTCGCAAGGCTTCAAGAACCCTAAATGTTCCCAATGCATTCCTCTTGAAGTCCTCCTCAGGATAGTCTATCGACTTAAATGTTGAAACCTGGGCTGCACAGTGTATGACTGCATCAAAGCCCTTCACATCGTCACCTGATATTTCAGTTATGGATTTAACTTCAAGGTGAGCTCCGTTAGGTACATTGGATCTCCTTCCTGTGGAGAGATCATCGATGATATATACTTCATATCCTTTTTTGAGTAAGAGGTCAACTATATGACTACCTATGAATCCGGCACCGCCTGTGACTAAAACTTTCATCTCAAATTCGCCTCTAAATTATCTCTGCCTAAAAAGTGCCAAATTCCCCGAAATCCATTTTATCATTCGCTTAATACCTATCCTTGGATCTACTTTAGGTGACCACTTAAGAAGCCTTTCAGCCTTAGATATATCCGATACGTAGACTTTCTGATCCGCCGGCCTCCAATCAGCGAAGGATACCTTAGGATGCTTACCCGTTAAGTCCTTAAGAAGGTCGAGGAGTTCAAGCAACGAAACGGTGTTCTTCGGGCCTCCGCCAACGTTAAACACCTCATGCTTAAGGTTTGAATTTAGGAACTTGTCGAACGCCTCGATTAAATCGCCTACGTAAAGCACGTCCCTTACCTGTTTACCATCGCCGTATATTGTTATGGGCCTATCCGTCAAGGTCGCTATCACAAACCAAGATAGCCAACCTTGGTCTTCTACGCCGAACTGCCTTTCACCGTAAATGCAGGATAGGCGGAACACTCCTGTCTTCAGCCCGTATGTATGGGCATAGTCTTGAACGTAGATGTCAGCGGATAACTTTGAGCAACCGTAAGGGCTATGCCCGCACAGGTCCACTGGGAAAGTTTCAGGTAGGCCGTTTCTATACCTCTCATCAGCAAAGCAATAACGTTTCCCCTCCTCTTTTACCGGAATCTTGTTAACGTTTTCCCCGTAAACCTTGTTCGTGCTGAGAAAGACCATGGAAGCGTTGTTTAGGCGGGCAGCCTCAAGGACGTTAAACGTGCCCAAGGCGTTGACCTCAAAATCCGTCCTAGGATCGCTTAGGGAAGTGGTAACCGCCACCTGAGCTGCCGCGTGTACTATTACATCCACACCCTTCGAGTTGGCCCTAACTTCCTCAAAGTTCCTTACGTCCCCCCTAACCAAGGTGACGTTGGTGTAGCTCTTTTTCAAGTAATTCCAATTGTAAAGTGGATCTCCTACGCTTTTCCCGAGAACTCTGGCTCTGGAGAGGTTATCAAAGACTACAACTTCGTTCCCTTCTTTTGCGTAGTGCTCCGCTACATGGGATCCTATGAAGCCTGCTCCGCCGGTGACAAGTATTTTCATTAAGATCTTGCCTCCTCAATAATTTTCATGAACTCTTCCGCTGTTTTGTCCCAGCTGAACTGCTTCGCATATTCTAATGCGTTCTTGCTCAGCGTCTTCCTTAACTCGTCATCCTCTAAAATATTAGTGATTTTTTCTGCTAAATCTTTAATGTCGCCGTCCTTAGCCAGTAACCCTGTTTTGCCATTTTTAACGCTGTCCCTTAAGCCAGCCACATCATAAGCCACACAAGGTGTTCCAAGCGCATTAGCCTCAACAACATTTAAGCCCCAACCTTCACGGATACTTGGATTAACCAAAACCCAAGCCCGCCTAACCAAGTCACGCTTAACAACATCGCTAACAAAACCAAAGAACCTGACACCATCAGAAGCCATCCTCTCTAAAGCCCTCCTAAAGTAGCCATCACCTACAACCCACAATTCGGCTTCTGGCATTTTCTCCTTAACGATTTTAAAAGCCTTAATGGCATGGTCTGGACGCTTAGCCTTCTTCAAACGTCCAACGTAAACAACAGCGGGATGGCTCTCCTTCTCTGGAACTTCGCTTAAAGGCTTGAAGTTTACTCCTTCAGGAACAACAAAAACTTCCTTAAACCCTAAATCTAGCAAATCCCGCCTTGTGCTTTCAGAGACGGTAACCGTCGGCACGTCGACATAACTTCTCAACCATCCTTTCTCAAGGAAATGGCAACCAATGTAACTTATCGGGAAAGGGGCCTCGTAAAACCAGTACTCCTTGGCCAGCTGGTGAATTAAGGCGACGACTTTCTCCCCATTATTCACGAACTTAGGCGTAAGGAAGGGCCTAGTATTAATCTCGTCGACTACGACGTGGTAACCCTCCTTCGAGAAGCGCTTCTTGTAGTACTTTTTAGCTTTCCAGTAAACCGAGTACTTTCCACCGTCCCTAACAACTCTAACCCCATCCATGACCTCCTCCTTCACGCAGTTCGGGAACTCGGAGGTAAACAGCGTAACGTCGTGCCCGGCCTCAACCCACCTTTTAGCAACTTCGTAGGTGAAAACCTCAGCCCCGCCAGCCTCGGGGTTAAGCCAGCAGCGCCAATTAAATATAAGAATTTTTAAAGTTTCCACTTTTCATCCCTGCTTAGCGCCGCACCTCAGTAAAGAGAGCACCTTGCCCAGGCTTGGCGGCATAGCCTTTTCGATGACCTCAACATCACTGAGGGTTAGTGGTTTCCAAAAGAGCAAGCTTGCCACTCCTAACGTTACGAATAATGCTACATCCACAATGGCTGTGTAAACCAATTGTAGATGTTGAACCCTCATTAAGGCGTCCATTCCAAGCAAGATTGGCGCTGTACACAGCGTAACCATTAGAGATCGCTTAATGGAATACCCGTCAAACGTGAAGTTTACAATTTTCCTTGCAAACCTGTAGCTCAACGCGAATGCCGTCAGGGTCATCAGTATTCTGCCTAGGGCTACTCCAATCAAGTTAAAGTATTTTACGAGGATTAAGGCTAGGCTGATGCCTGACAGCATGGAAAGGCCTCCAATATAGGCTACCTCCAGAGTTTTTCCAACAGATTGAAGTAGCGTTGTGAAAATTGATGAGTAAGCCGCAAAAACGGCAACTGCAGCCACAAGGGAAAATGGTAGGGCGCCCGGCAGATAGTCCTCTCCATATGCGATTGCTATAGCCGTTGCAGATGCCGAGACCAAAGCCATGCTAATTGGCATTACCAGCGCCGTGATCACCCTCAGGGATTGCTCAACAGCCTCCTTCAACCCCAGAGAATTGGCGCTTCCATGCGCCGACATGGCTGGGAAGAGGGCTGAAGCTATGGGGCTCCAAAGGACGCTTAGAACATTGGTGCTGGCTGTGACGAGGTAGTAAACCCCGGTGAGGGGAAGGCTTCCGGCCATCAACTGTAGAACCAGCAGGTCAGCCCATGTTAAGCCAAGCCCGATAAGCCCATAAGCGTAGAGGGGCAAGCTGTAAGAAAGCAGTTTCCCGTAGGGGAAAACGCCATAAGGCTCCTTTAACTTACCCTTCACAATGCTCATGGAGTAGGAAAGGCAGAGAAGAGCCCCAGCTAGGAAGCCTGCTGAAACCCCAACCAAACCATGCCCTAAGTAAGCGAACAACAAACCCAAGACACGGCTTGAACATGAGAATATCACGTTCTGCGCCATTACAGTCGAGTACATTCCTAACCCGAACATTAAAGCTCCGTAATAATTAGTCAGGTCCAACACAAACCCAACGGAGATCATACAGAGAACGGCGTAAACCTTCCACACCTCAAGCTGAAAAAAGTCTCCAGACAGGACAACTGCAAACGCCGCGGCCAGCGCTCAGTCATAACTGCTCACTCGCATCAACACTGGCCAAAGAAGCTGCCCCTAACGCTGATACCATTTGAGAACCCTTAGCCTGTACGCTATCCCAAGCAGGTCTATGAACATCCTCCATACCTCCCTAAGGCTGAAGAGCTTACGTGTAAGCCGAATTTCAACCGGCAACTCGACAACCTTTAAGCCATAAAGGTTCGCAAGGGCCAGCAACTCCACATCGAACGCGAAACGCTTAACTGCCAGCCTTGAAAACACCCTCTCTAGGCTTTTCCTTCTAACCGCTTTAAGTCCAGTCTGAGTGTCCCTCAGCTTAATCCCAGTTAAAAGCTTAACCAAAGCATTAAAACCGAAACTTAGAAACTTCCGCATCAACGGCATCTCCACCCTTGACTGGGGATGCCACTTGGAGGCTACAACCACATCCCCAAATCTCAAAGCCTCAACATAACGGACGATCTGCCTCGGATCAATGTCTAGATCGCTATCCAGAAAGATGACCGAGTCACCCTTCGCATGCTCGAACCCGGTCTTCATGGCATACCCCTTTCCCATGTTCCTTCCATAGCCGATCACCCTCACGTGAGCATTGTTATTAGCATAGTTAACTGCTTTCATTCGAGTATCGTCCAAGCTTCCATCGTCCACCACGATGAGCTCGTAATCGAGCTTTACATTCTTGAGGATACGATCGATCTTCCCAATTGCCTCTTGAATGGTATCTCCCTCATTGTAAGCCGGTAGGATTACTGAAAGCTTTGGATTACCTTTCATTCTCATGCTCCTTTCCATGCTTTACAAATGAGATTAGTTGCAGAACGACTCCGATGACCAGTAGGTAGTAAGCATACACTGCAACATCATTCGCTAAACTCGAATTTCCAAGAGCTAGTAGGCTTGCACAAGCTAGCAGGAGAGCTTGAAAGCCGATGATGAATGGAGTTCCAAGATTCTCCTTGAAATACCTTTTGATTTTCGAAGGGGAAAGTCTAAGCCTGATCTTTCTAATGATTTATTCACCAAAATATTTGTATAATTTTAGATGATTATCCGTAGCTATTACTCTAAACCCTAACTTTCCAGCTGACTCATCATCCCAATAAAGCAAGTATACATCGGTCTTGTCTTTTATCAGGCTTAATGCATCCTTTAATGTTGGTTTAATTCCATAAGTTCCTCCGAAGGTAATTATGTTGGCATTACTATAATACGATGCCCATCCTACGAAATCTCCATAAATCAATAGAGTTGTATTACCATTTATTCTCTTTAGAAGGTTTATGGTTGGCTCAATGTCGTAGATCGGTATAGATGTCTGAATCATGTTAGAGGGTATTATGCTTTCGGATGTATAGATCTGTGGCCAATTTGTAACTCCAAGAAATGAGACGGTAGGTATGTTGATTAATATTATAAGAATGAAGGCAAATGGTACGGATTTACCTTTCAACTTATTGGATATCTTTTTAATTCCGTTACTCACTTTTGCAATACCATTGCTAGCATACATGGAAATTGGAATGGTTAATAGAAGAATATATCTCCATGGGAGTATTCCGCCCAATAAGAAAGTTGGTGATAGTATCGTTGAAATGGAACCAAGAAACGTAAACGTCAACCATGTACTCAAGATCTTATCCTTGAAGAATCCCACAGCACACAGGGGGATCGATAGAAGGTATAATTTTGCAATCAGTCCTCCGTTGAAATAAAGTTCCGGAATTGAATTGGAGAATGGCACTGATTTAAAGGCATCAAATATCCATCTAAACACTCTATTCAAATCATTTATATACCATACTCCCAGAAACGCGAGTAAACCAAATATCAATGTTGTTAGAAAGGGCATCTTATCTTTAAAATTACCATGTATTAGTAAGACTGATAGGATTGCAAGATATGTTACTGTGATCAATTCATGTGAAAAGATTGTCAATACTGATAGGATGAAGAATGGAAGGAGCTTCTTCTCATCCTTTACCTCTTTCAAGTATGATAATGTGAGGAGTATCAATGCAATCCCCAAAGTTAGCTTGTGCATATCCCACGACATCCTCAACAGTGCAACTGACAATGCTGCGTTAATGGTTGTTAGGAGGGACTTTTCATTGCTCCATGTTAGATAATTCTTAGCGAACCTGAATACGGAGAAAGCTAACAGACCGTATACCAACGTTGGTAAGATCTTTATTGCATACAATAGATCCATCCCCATTAGGTATAATACCCCAAGTAGAGTATAGAATAGTGGAAATGGTAGTAAATGATGCGCGTAATATTTTCCCATAGCGAGGTATAGCGGTGTATCGAACCCTATCGGATATGGAAATTGAATCTCAGGTATGACTCTAATCACCACTCCAACGGCGAATGCTGTTAGCATGAATAACTTATCGTTTATAACAATGTTCAGTTTTTTACTTGAATTCATGCTGAAGTATTCCTACCTGACGATAGGATTATGACTCTATCATTTACGTAGCTAACTTCGTACTTCTTTAGTAAAAACTGGTAAACATCCCAAGTTGACAATCTCATATTCTTAACTCTGGGAACAACTATGTAATCGATGCCATAATCGTTTATCAGTTCGTTACTTCTAATTAGTATTATGTCATTTAAATTTTTATTATACTCATCACCGGAGGTGCTCACTGTTATGATTAATGGAAAACTATCATTCATCTTGGATGTTATCAATAGAGTATGCTCAGTAGGATTCTCTATTCGAGATGGCGTGTTGATGCTTATTCTCACTACTCCAATGTCCAAATGTAATGTTATTAGTCTAGGAGTAATTTCGACCAAGCTCACCTTTCTCGAAGGGAATACGTTGAGTTCTATCGTCATATTTCCACTCACATTATGCACGTCGTACTTCAAGGTTGCTTGAGGTTTCTCGTAAACCTCAATGGTCTTTACTATTGAGGTTATCATTGAAGTCCTGTTCATAATGTTATAAGTTGTTATTATCTTCGAAGAATCCCGATCGCTTTTGACAGAGACTTCTGCTTTAGTTTTGTTCTCGCCTACTGAATAAGTCTTATTGGAGGTTTCTAGGTTTAGTCTAGTATCGTTGACGAACAGGGTCTCTTTGTACTCTCCTTTCGACCAAACAAATAATGATGGGCTAAAACTGGTACTATACGGAGTTTGGTCCATGACTCTAAAGTATTTATTTCTTATCTCATGATTGGAAAGTAGGATGGACGAAGCTATGTAATATCTATCTAACTGTCCCTCTATGAAGAGGAACCTTGGTTCCATGTAGAGGAGTGTCCTCCTATCTGCATAACCTTCAATCCATCTTCCGATGAATTCATCTGCTACAAAGGTGCTGTTGGGTTCGGTATTGTAACGTATCCATTTTAATGCCGCAGCCTTGTCGATATCACCGTAAGGATCTTGAGAACTATACCATCCTACTACATTCCTCATGGTCTCAAAACCTGCGAGGAGGAACAGAAATGGAGATAGCACAACGATCACTATAATTGCAATTGCCACGGTATACTTCTTGATGGAACTGTAATTTATCGATCCAAACATGCCGTTCAAATCCAATGAGTTGATGGAGGTGAAGGGCGACGCCACTATCAAGGGTATAGGTTGAACCGCAAAGAAGAACACTCTATTGTAATCTATTGTAAAATTGAATAAGTAACCTTGTGTAGCAAGCACGGGGAAGAGTGTCCAGCTTAGCAGTAATGCTTGGTATCTTCTATCTAGGATATTTCTCTTTAGGAATAGGTAGATAGCTATGATGATTACTATACTCATAAGGATAGGAGATTTGAAGAGCCAAACTATGGTGTTCAAAAAATCTACTCGTAAGCTGTAGTAGGCAGCCTCGTTGAATGTAACGAACTGAGATGGATATGCGAGGATGATCCTATATAAAAACAACGTTGCCGAGCTAGTGCAAAAATTGTACGCTAAATACCTGATCTCACTAAGCTTCTTCATCATGTTCATCATGATCATCCATAATCCAAGAACGCCCAGGTGTATACCGGTGGTCAGGTGATGGGTCAGGGGTATCAGCATACTCGTTAAGAGCATCAAAGAAAAATACTTCTTTCCTCCTTCCTCGATGGCGGCTAGAGTGAAGTAGATGTTCGTGGCCAGTAAGAGAAAACCCATTAGGTTCGGATAACCACCCCAGCCGTACATTTCAAGGTATAAAGGCATCAAAGAAGATATGTAAGCTGCCAATAAACCTCCAATCCTAGATTTTGTGATCCTCTTGGATATGAAGTATGTTGGTATGGGTTGCAGGGACAAGAGGAGGCTACCCATCAACTTTAGAGCTAAGAATGGATTGAGCAGTTTTATCAATGGGATTAGGATTATGAAGAAGAGGGGTGGATACTGCCAGACTCCCTGATTCCACATGGGATACAGCATATATTTGTAAACATCCTCATTTAATCCGATCGTTAAAGCTAAATGGGCTTCTATGGCGTTCGAATACTTGAGCCACTCGCCTGGGTCGCTCCACATGGGCATTGTTCTACTGGACAGGTAGTACCACGAATAGGCGAATGGTATGAGGAAAGATAGGAATAGGAGGGTCCTAACGGTCCAATCCCGCTGTTTGCGATGAAATTGCATCTATTTCACCTTGAATATGATTATCTTATCATTCTCATATGCAACGACCATCCTAGGATCTTTCAGAAACCTGATGAAATCATCTTTCACTTTGGATAAAACTATGTAGCTAACATTGTACTTATTCACTACTTCATCGAATGTGGAAGCGTAAAGGTCGTAGCCCCATACACTCTTCTTAGCGTTGGGAAATGTCAATTCAACTCTGTAATCGATCATATTGTTGGAGGCATTGAACGTGTATTGAATTCTTGTCTGTCCCCACTTATTATCGGGACCGACTTCATAACTACTATTCCCGTTCAATATTCTTACATAAAAGGGAACACCGTTAACGTATGCATGCAATGTGCCGTTGTAGAACAATACATCGTCTAATTTACTACTGTAGGGTATCCATATGGGAAGATGTGCCTTCAACAGCGTGGCACCTATGATGGGTTTGACAATGTACCTAACCACGACGACTTTTGAATTGGCCTTTAAATCGATGATCCTAACGATCTCTAAAGATTTAGATCTATACTTTACTTCTATGCTAGCCTCAGTATTGTTCCTCACGAGCCAATTCACACTAGTTATGTTTGCTCTGTATGGAGATTCGACCCATACATTTCCAGAATACGTGAAGATGACGTCGAACGTTCCATCTATCAAATACACGATTCCATTGTAATCCAAACCATCGGATGTACTTATCCATAAAATTTCGTTACCATCGTGTTTAGATGTGTCTAGGATCCTCAGATATTCGTTCCTCAATTCTATGTTACCATCCATCACCAGCTTAGATGCCTCGTACCTCTCGTACTCTCCAACTATGAATATCTGATAGGGGGAAAGGGTCATGAGGACTCTCCTATCTGCATAACCTTCAATCCATCTTCCGATGAATTCATCTGCTACAAAGGTGCTGTTGGGTTCGGTATTGTAACGTATCCAATTCAGAGCATCCAACTTTTCATTGACACCATAGGCATAATCGCTGAGGTAGTGAAAATAATCGTAGACCTTACCAGGCATTACAACACCACTGATAAAATTCATAGTAATTAGTGTAATTAGCAATCCAATCAGTAGAGCCTTACTGGCATCGATATGAACTGATCCATCGAACTTCTTGATCCAATCTAAAGGGGATAATAATCTTACAACGGAAGAACTCAATAACAATAGGGGAGGAACGGAAAACATTGGAAATCTCCTGTAATCTAAGGCTATACCAACTATGTACGATTGAGTGAAGAGAAAGGGGGAGATGATCCAGACGAGTAAGATCATTAGGAAATCCCTCATATTTACATCAGTAAGGTACAAGGATGTGAAACCTATGGTGCTCATGATGAACAATAGAGTAGTTACGATCGGATCCTTGAATATCCACCAGAATGCATCCAGATTGAAGGGTCTAATGAAAAGGGAAGAATAATTGAAGAGTATGTATTGAAAGGGTCCAGCAATGATTCTCCACGTAACGAAAACTACGCCGGATACAAAAAAGATGAAAATGATTCTTCTACTTCCAGGGAAAGGCTTACCGACCAGGTATCTATATAAAACTATGAACGACCACGCAAAAGCTAAAGCATCATATACGATTGTGGTCAGATGGTGGGTTAGAACTAAGAGAGAAGCGGTAATCAAGCCACAGATCATCGATTTTTTATCATTGTGCACGTACGTTCTATAGAGAAAATAAACTGATAATAGCAAAAACATGATAGCGAGTAGGTTTGGATAGCCACCCCAACCGTACATCTCAGCAAGGGAAGGATGGAAGCTGAAGAGCCATACTGATGCTATGCCACCAAATTCACTCCCAGATAGCTCCTTGGCCATGGGATAAGAAGCTAGGGGTAGAACGATGATCAAGAGTATACCGAGGAACTTCACGGATAGCAGAGGATCATTAGTTAGCATGATGAGCAATGCTAGTAGCATGTTAAAGAATGGTGGATATTGAAGAACGGTTTGATTCCACAACGGATAAGTGTTCCCCAGCAATGCATTCGCATACTTTAACCATATTGCAGGATCGTTTATGGGAGGAAATGCATCTTTCCAGAAAACGTTGTAATATATTATAGAATTTATCAGAATGGGAGCGACGATCCCTACGAAGGTCCTGAGCTTCATAGTGTTACCTTATAGATGGTTATCTTCTCATTCTCGAATTGAGATTTGAACCTACTGTAGTCTAACCCAAATCTATCCATGAACTCCTTCTTGATGATCGTAGGAACAACCAAGTATGCGACTCTATACTTAGCCATCAACTCGTCGGCAGAAATTGCTACGATCTTATCATCCATCCATGATACACTCTTTGCATTTAGAGCTTTCACGATGATTTCGGTGTAAATGTTGTTCCCGATAGGTTCATAATTGCACAACAATCTATACTGAGTCCACTTCTCGTCTGGACCAAAGCTCATATTCATTAACCTGCTACTCACGATAACCTGGTAATCGCCTGAATCCATCGATACACTGAAAGTATTGTTCTTTACTTGAGTGAATCCCAACTTTCTCTCCCAAGGAATCCACAACTTTAAACTGAAACCTAAGATCCTTACATCACTTCCTCCGGTCACATTGTATACTATTTTCACTTCTGAACTTCTACTAACTGTCAGATACTTATCGATCCTAACGCCATCCAACAGATAAACATGGTGGAGCATTGCACTACTATCATTTCTATAGATCCACTCAGAATGTGTACTCTTGTAATTGTAGAAATCGGGTTCGACTGTTTTTCCATCTAAGACGTACTTCACCTTGGCATGATTTTCGTCAATGTATAGGAAATCCACATAATTATAACCATCACTAGAGCCAATAACTGGATCTCGTTGTGGAGCTACGGGACTCCAATCTCTAACGCGGATGTACCTGTTCCTAATCTCAAAGTTGGAATTCAAAATACTATCGGCATCGTAGCTGGACAAGAAATCCTTCATGCTGATGTTTAAACTACTGGGTTTGTTCTCAAGAGTTGGTCTGCCAGTGTAGAGATTTATCCAAGAACCCAACGGATACTCTGAAACTATCACGGCATTTCTATCTGTGTTTTTTGAAATCCAATTGAGTGCTTCGATCAGATCATTATTTCCATATATATCGAGGAATAATCTGCTCGAATTGATGGAAGTACCATAGACGTTTATGGATGCTACTACGCTAGAAATGAAGAGAAGTGTGGTCAATAGGATGGCACCCAACTTAAGCACATCTATCTCAACTGTGAGTTCTTCGCCCTCCCTCTTAACTATGCTGTAGAGATTACGAGCGCCAAAGCCAAGTAAAAATATGGCATAAATTACCAGAGGGTATTGACCGTAAATTAAAAACACACCAGCGTCAAAGCTCAGTAAAGACGCAAGGATGATGCCGATGAACCATGATAGCAGTACAATGTTGCCCTTCCCATTAATAAGGTGAGCGTGCATGTACAACATTCCTATGATACCGGAGGAGACTAAGAAGAACAGAGGGAGGAGTTCTAGACTAATAAACTCACTACCGATGGGTTCTCTATGTAGCAGAAAATATAATAGAAGGGATGGAGAAACGGAGAGGACGTTGCCCAAAAACTTAGTATTACCCTTAATAAGGTCTCTAACATAATACACAAAAATGGAAAGGAAGTATACCATGCCACTGTATGGAGAAAATAGACTAACTACTAAAGATGAAGTGAATAGAATGAGCAAAGCACGAACATCGTGCCTATCACAGATCGAGTAAAAAACGTACATGGTGATGCCCAATACTACGATGCTGGAGAAGATATCGTACTTAGATTCTTCAATAAGCTGAATGTTAATTGGATATGCTAAGAAAAGTATACCGGCCAAAAATCCTAAAAACGCATTTTTAGCAATTCTCGTAATGAATAAGTATCCAGGAATAAAAAGAGTAATGAAGAACAGTAAAATGATTGTGTTCATACTTAACATAGGTGATAATGTGAGAGAATTCAATGCAAAAGTTACGATAGCGAAGGAATTGTACCTGTAATAACTTCCCCACAAATCATTCATAGCGCTTAACCATACGATGTCTCCAGTTTTGGTAAAGAGGACGTTAGAAATTAGTAGGTAATAAACGATGATGTAAACTACGATCAAACTCACAATGGGCATTAACTTGTACAGTGGTCTACGAATATTCATGCCATATAATTAACCAAACTTGTATATGCCCTATTATACTCTTCGGCGGCGAAATCCCACGTATAATTTTTCACGTACTTCAAGCCATTATCTCGAAACTTTAACCATGAATTCCTATCGTCCAACAGCATCTTGATACCCTCAGCTATGGAAAGGGCAGATGCTCGAACGATGATGCCACTCTTACTCTCATGTAACAATTGAGAAGCTCCACTATCATCGCTCATGACGACGACCTGAGGAGTTCCAGCGGCCATGGCCTCCAGAGTCGTTATACTCTGTCCCTCTCTAATGGAAGGTAGAACGTATATGTACGAACTCTTCAATTTTATCACCAACTCCAAATCGCTAACATTACCTATATAAGACACATGGTCTTTTAATCCATTCTTCAATGTATACTCTTCATAAAACCTTCTCATGGGACCATCACCAACGATCTCTAACTTCACATCTGGGTAATCCTCTATAACGATCTTCATTGCTTCCAAAAGGAGGTCAACTCTCTTATGAGGATTTAAACGACCGAAATATATGATCTTATTTCTATCCTTCTTTACATCGACACCATTGAACATATCCAAATTAACACCATTGGGAATGATAACGATCTTCCTATTATCTATATGTAACAACTTTTCTAGTTTATCGGCTGTAAATCTGCTCACAGCGATATAAAGAGATGGAAGGCGGCTCATGGCCTTCTCCATGATCATCCCCAGCGGTGCATAGATGCTCGATGGTACATAGTGGTACCAATGATCGAACCAAACTTCATGAAAAGTTACGGATAGGGGTATGTGATTAACCCTAGAGTGGTACCAAGAGGAGAACGTGGGGAAGATGGGGCAGTGATTGGCTTCGATGATATCGTAACGTTCATTTCCTAAACGCTTCCATGCCCAAGAAGTGTACAAAAGGACTTGGGAAATAGACCTAAAACCATCAGAAGTAATGAAATTTCTTAAAACCATGTCTGTCCTAAAAACTCTCAATCCATCGATCTCCTCGAACTTACTCCAACTCTCATTCAACCTAACGGTGAAAACATCGACTTCGTGACCCTTCTTGACTAACCTCCTAAAGACTTCGAAATAACGTCTAGACGAACCACCATTGAATGGTGGAAAAGTCTCCGTAACCAGAGCTATACGCATAATACTATCTATCTATTTGAATCTGACCAATATCTTTTATGCTGCTGAGGAATGAACTGCTATGATCTTTCATTGGAAGTCTTTTGAAATTTTGATGTTGTTCCGCGCTTTCTTAATAGAAGTTTCTGGTTTAGCATGACACCTATCTATACATTTGAGTGCTTAATATTTTGTGCGTTATTCGTTTGCTAACTTTTGTGTGACTCCTTTCTGTTTGTTATAGTCCTAGCCAGAAGATGTATTTTGGGTCTTGGAGCCATTCTATGAGTTCTGGGCACCATGATAAATAACCTTTCTTGTAGGCTTCCACCAGTTTCTTTGCTCTTTCGAAGCCTCTTTTAAGGATTTTTAAGCCTGGTGTGAGGAGCTTTTCGATTATCGTGTTGAGTTGTGAGATGAGCTCGCTGTTAATTATCCTCTTTTTAAACTTCGCATAGAGTAATGTTGCTCTATACAAGCTTTTCTCCAACCTTTTGAGTTTAAACCATGCGCCATTCCTCAAACCACGCTTCATATAATTAAATAGTTCAATATAGGTATACACCCGACATCAAAAGTATGTGGTGTTAAAAGTTTATAAACTTTACTGAGTTTATAAGCTTTGCTAATAAATAAACTTATAAATAAAATTGAAGATGTATTTAAAATTTTTATTGTATCATATAAAAGATAAAAATTATTAACTATAGGAGGAAAATATTTGTTGTGTGAGTGGTTTTGGTATGGTTTGTTGTCATGGGTTTTTCTTTTCGGTTTGTTCTTCTGGGGGTTTTTGTTCTGTGGTTTCAAGTTTTTTTGTTTCGCTTTCTATTTCTTTTTCGATTTCTTCTATTGGTTTTGGTGGTGGTGTTGTTGCTAGAGTGTAGCCTATCCATGCTAATATTCCGAAGATGCCGGCTATAGCGATGAAGGCTGTTAATTGTAGGAGGAATAATGACCACGATGTGAGGAAGACGATCCATCCATAGACTATTATTACTATTATGGATATTGCGAGTAATAGTCCGCCTATGATTTGATCTTTGCTCATATCAACTCACTAAATATTGGGGAATAGAGACGTATAAATTTAACTATTTAGTAAACAAATTATTTTGTTTAAGATTTATTATATTTGAGAGGTTTGGATTTAGATTTATTTTGCTTTATTGCTTATTTTTGACACTCTCATCAACTAAAGTCGGGAGATTCTCGGTTTTTCAGTTTCGTGCTTCATCGTACCGAGTTAAGGGCTGGTCAAACTAGCCTCTTGAATGGAACATATAGTCTCATCTTCGCTCAAACATTGATACAACAATCAAATGTTTAATTTATTGACAATTCATCTAGAACTGAAGTTCTAGGTTTTTCTATTGTTTTTATTGTAGAATTTCCTTCTAAAAGTTCGAGGTAGGGTTTGATTAAAAATTTTGGTGGACCGGGCGGGATTTGAACCCGCGACCTCCCGCGTGCAAGGCGGGCATTCTCCCAGCTGAACTACCGGCCCACAATTAAGGTCAAGTGTAGGAAAAATATAAAGTTGATATTACTGGTTGATGTGCTGTGTGATAGTTGGTTTTGTAGTGCATGTTATATTTTTGGTTGTTTTTGTGTTGATGTTCTTTTTTATTAATTTGATGATTTCACTTCACTTTTTTGATGAAGAAAAACTGGCTTCTATGACGTTAACACTCATTCATCTAATGTTTGTGCAATTTTAATTTAATTTGTTATTTGTTAAAGGTTTTAATGTGGTTCCTGGTGTTTGTTCACCGTCTCGTAATATTGTGTTGAAGGTTCTTATTCTACGTGAACAAATTTATTTATTTTTCGTCATGTTTTCTGTTAGTTTTTGCTTATAAGTGTTAGTCTGATTATGAGTGCGTAATGTTTAAAAGTGCATAATAGATATATATGAGTTAGTTGTCTTGTGAGGTTGGTGACCTCCATGGAAATCAATTAACCGCTACCGTTTTGCGTGGGGCTGATGTCTTAGTTAAAGCAGTTCGTGAATTAAACGTTAAGCACGTTTTCGGGATTCAGGGCGGAAGTATAATGATAATATATGATGCCTTCTATAATGTTGATGACGTAAAGCTGTTTACTTTCAAGCATGAGCAGGGTGCAATTCATGCTGCAGATGCTTATGCAAGGGTGTTAAAGAGACCTGGTGTTGTGATGGTTACTAGTGGTCCTGGTGCGACTAATTTGGTGACTGGGTTGGCTAATGCGTACATGGATAGTTCTCCGATGATTGCGATTACTGGTCAAGTGTCTTCTGCGATGCTCGGTAGGGATGGTTTTCAGGAGACTGATATTATGGGCGTTACGTTTCCTATAACGAAGTTTAATTACATGGTAAGGAGTCCTAATGAATTACCTTCAGCTTTTCGTGTTGCGTATAAAGTTGCTGTGAGTGGTAGGCCGGGTCCGGTTTTGATTGATGTTCCTAAGGATGTTCAAGCTGCTACTTATACTAGGGATGAGGATGTCAGTGTGAAGTTAAGGTTGAGTAAGTTTGTTTTACTTAGGCCGAATTCGTATGACATTAAAAAGGCTGTTGAGCTTCTTTTAGGTTCTAAGAGACCTGTCATACTTGTTGGTGGTGGTGTGTATTGGAGTGGCGCGTGGAGTGAGGTGATTAGGATTGCTGAGGTGTTGATGGCGCCTATTGTATCTACTTTACCTGGTAAGAATTGCGTGCCTAATAATCATGTGCTTTATGTGGGTCCTGCTGGTATGCATGGGAGGCTTGAGGCTGATGCAGCTCTTGCTAATGCTGATGTAGTCTTGGCACTTGGCACTCGGTTTAGTGATAGGACTGTGGGTAGGTTTAATGAGATGAATGAGAAGAAAGTCATACATATTGATATTGATTCTAGTGAAATTAATAAGAATGTTAAATCGGCTGTCGGTATAGTTTCTGATGTAAAGGTGGCCTTGAATGAAATGATGAAGGTTCTTCCGAATGTTGTAAAGAAAAATGAAAAGTTCCTGAACTGGTTATTCTCGATAAGGAAATCTTACGAGAATGCTTTGGAGGTGTTAAGCAATGAATTAAAGTTTGCTCCATGGAAGGTTCTTAAAACTATTAGGGGCTCTATGCCGGCAGATAGTATAACTGTAACTGGTGTAGGGAGTCATCAGATGTGGTGTGAGCTTCATTGGGATGTATATGTTCCAGGGACTTTCATAACTAGTGCAGGGCTTGGGACGATGGGTTTTGGGTTACCTGCAGCTTTGGGTGCAAAAATAGCTGTGAGGGATAGGCCAGTGTTGTTGATTGATGGTGATGGCTCATTTCAGATGACGATGAATAATCTGTCCTTGATTAGAGATTATAATCTACCGATAATAATGGTGATTTTTGATAATAGGGCTTTAATGTTAGTAAAGCAGTGGCAGATGTACATGTATTCTAAGAGGATAGTGGAGACTGAGTTTTCTCAGAGACCGGATTTCATTAAATTGGCTGATGCATACGATATTGAGGGTTATAAGCCTAATAATTATGATGATATAGAAAGGATAGCAAAATGGGCTGTGAGAAATAATGAGCCTGTATTGATTGATGTTCCTATTGATAGAGAGAAAGATATCGTGCTTCCATGGATTAAACCTGGTGATTGGCTTACTAATGCTATACCTCCTGATGGGATGAAAGTTGATCTTGTCTGGAGGGAGTGATGATGAAGAAGGTAATAGTCCTGCAAGCTACTATAGGTGTTGATTCCGTGGGTAGAATTATTAATGTTGTACGGAGGAGTAAGGTGAGTTTACAAGAGATCATGATAAGGTTTAGGGATGATTGTGTGATGATGCATGTTAAACTTAATGGTTCGGAGGATGAAATCGATTGGTTGTCTAAAAAGTTATTTAGGCTTGTGGATGTTGACAAGATGGAGGTGATTGAGGGTGTCTAAAGTTTATACTGACGAGAGCGTTTCATTAGATGTTCTCAAGAATAAGACTATCGGTGTCATAGGTTATGGTAGTCAAGGAAGGGCGCAAGCGCTCAATTTAAGGGATAGTGACCTTAATGTCATAATCGGTTTGAGGAAGGGTAAGTCGTGGAGTGAGGCTGCTAAAGACGGTTTTATGGTGTATGAAATTGATGAGGCTGCTAAAAGATCTGATGTACTTTTAATGTTGATACCTGATATGGTTCAGCAAAGTGTGTGGAGTGAATATGTTTCCCCGCATGTAAGACCTGGAACTGTAATAGATTTTGCTCATGGATTTAATGTGAGGTTTGGTTTGATTAAACTGCCTGACTTTGTAGATGTGGTGATGGTTGCTCCTAAGGGACCTGGAAAGTTGGTTAGGGATGAGTATGTTAGAGGACGTGGTGTTCCTGCTCTCGTAGCGGTGCACCAGAATTATAGCGGTGTTGCTATGGAGTATGCTCTGGCGATTGCTAAAGGAATAGGTGCTACACGGATGGGTGTTTTAGAAACTACTTTTGCTGAGGAGACCGAAACAGATCTAATAGGTGAGCAGACTGTGCTTGTGGGTGGTCTTATCGAGCTTTTAAAGAAGGGGTTTGAGGTTTTAGTAGAGTTAGGTTATCAACCTGAAGTAGCCTATTTTGAAGCTATAAATGAGGCTAAGTTGATAATGGATTTAATATGGGAAAAAGGATTTACAGGAATGCTGATGAATGTTTCTGAGACGGCTAGGTTTGGAGGTTTAACAGTTGGGTCTCAGGTTATCGATGATCATGTTAAGGAGAACATGAAAAAAGCTGCAGAGAAGGTTAGGAATAATGAGTTTGCACGATTATGGGTTAAAGAATATAAGGAAGGAATGTCCACGCTTACCCAGCTTATTAAGGAAATCGAAAAACATCAAGTGGAAGTAACAGGCAAGTACATTAGATCACTTGCGAGTGGAAGGGATTAGTATGCGCAGTTCTACGGTAACTCAAGGTGTAGAGAGAGCTCCTCATAGGGCTTTATTAAGAGCTGTTGGATTCACTGAGAATGATTTTAATAAACCAATCATCGGTATTGCAAATTCTTACAGTGAATTTGTTCCTGGTCATTTGAATCTAAGAAATCTTGTTAATGCTATTAAAGAGGGAGTCAGGGAGGCTGGTGGGGTACCGTTAGAATTTAACACCATTGCTGTTGACGATGGCATCGCTATGGGTCATGAGGGGATGAAATATTCATTAGTGAGTAGGGAAATAATTGCGGACAGTGTTGAAATAATGGCTCAAGCTCACCAGGTGGATGGGTTAGTTTTGATGGCGAGTTGTGATAAAATAGTGCCCGGCATGATAATGGCGGCTGTTCGATTAAACATTCCATCAATCTTTCTCAATGGTGGTCCAATGGAACCAGGTTATTATAAAGGAAAACCGATTGCATTAGGTAATGTTTTTGAAGCTGTAGGTGCATACTTAAAAGGTAGTATAACTGTTGAAGAGCTTTATGAGATAGAAAGAAACGCTTGTCCTGGTCCAGGAAGCTGTGCTGGATTATATACGGCTAATACGATGTCGATATTATCTGAGGTGTTAGGTTTATCAATGCCTGGTACATCAACAATACCCGCAGTAAATGCACATAGGATCAGAGCTGCTAAGGATTCTGGCAAATTAATAGTAAAGTTAGTAAGAGAGAACCTTCTCCCTCGTAATCTAATAACACGTGAATCATTACTTAACGCTATCGCTGTAGATTTAGCCATGGGGGGATCAACGAACGCCGTGTTGCATTTGCTCGCTATTGCGAGGGAGGCTGGTGTAAGCTTAACTCTCGATGATTTTGATAGTATGAGTTCTAAAGTGCCTTACATAGCTGATTTGGCCCCTGGAGGAAAGTATTACGTGATTAACTTTCACGCAGTGGGTGGGGTGCCGGTGTTGATGAAAGAGCTGTCAAAGGTTGGTGTTATTAATCCTGATGCGTTAACAATATTAGGTGTTACTTGGAAGGAGATCATAGCAAGTGCTCCTAATCCGGATAATGTAATAATAAGGTCTGTGGAGAAGGCTTTATCATCTCGTGGCGCGCTGATGGTGTTAAAGGGGAATCTTGCGCCGAATGGTTCTGTTGTAAAGATTGCAGGAGTTTCTGTTAAAAAATTTGAGGGTAATGCTAGACCCTTCAATAGCGAAGAGGAAGCCCTTAAGTATATTGAAAGGGATGAGGTTAGGCCTGGCGATGTAGTAGTTATTAGGTATGTAGGTCCTGCTGGCGCACCAGGTATGCCCGAAATGCTTCAGGTGACTTCTGCGTTGGTTGGTTTAGGTTTAGGGGAGAGTGTAGCGTTGGTTACTGACGGTAGGTTTAGTGGTGCGACGAGGGGTATTATGGTTGGGCACGTGTCTCCAGAGGCTGCTGTTGGTGGTCCTATTGCTGTCGTAGAATATGATGATAAAATTTACATAGATGTTGAATCTAAAAAAATAATGTTAAAAGTTGATGAAAAAGAGTTAAAATACAGGATAGAGAGTTGGACACCTCCTAAAAGGGAGTTTAAGGGAGTATTAAGGAGATATTCTATGTTAGTAAGTGATGCAAGCGAGGGTGCAGTTCTAAAATATATTAGTTTCATTTAAATTCTCGTTTTGTGATTTGCTATACGTTTATAAGATAATATCTTAATTAACTCTGATAAATGCTGCGAATATGTTTATTTGTAGAAAGGTTATTTTTATTTGGGAAGGGGTTGAGTAGTGGAGGGCACGACTGAAAAACTTGATGAATATAAATTGGAAAGGCTAGTGAAGGAGCTAAAGAGGAAGAGTGGGCGGGGCACTGAACTTGTGTCGCTTTATATACCTGCTGGTAGGCAGATCTCTGACATTACAACGTTGCTTAGGGAGGAGTATTCTACGGCATCAAATATTAAGGATAGGACTACGAGGCATCATGTTCTTGAGGCGCTTACTACTATAATGCAGCGTTTGAAGCTTTTTAGGGTTGCTCCTTCTAATGGTCTTATTGTTTTTTGTGGGTATGTTGCGGGTGATAAGCCTGGTGACGAGGTTTTGGAGGTGCACTTATTAGAACCACCAAAACCATTAAGTCAATATCTGTATAGGTGTGATTCCAGGTTTCATGTTGAAATATTAGAGAGAATGTTAGAGAAGGGTCATGTGTATGGATTGGTTGCTATGGATAAGGAGGAGGCCACTTTTGCTATCGTGATGGGTGGTGATATTGAAATATTAGAATCTATCACGTCTGGTGTTCCGGGTAAGCACAAGTCTGGTGGGCAATCCGCTAGAAGGTTTGAGCGCATAATAGAGGTTCTTACTAATGAGTTCTTCCATAGGGTTGGGGAACGCATGAAAAGATATTTCGTTGATGAAAACCAGGTTGAAGGTGTGTTGATTGGTGGACCGGGGCCCACGAAAAATGATTTTTTGGATGGGGAATATATACCCTATGAGTTAAAAAACAGAATCTTAGGTGTTGTTGATATAGGGTATACTGATGAGAGTGGTATTAGAGAGCTCATCGAGAAGGGTAAGGAGTATATTAAGGAATCTGAACTTGTTAAAGAGCGAGAGGTTGTTAAAACTGTGCTAGATCTTGTATCAAACAATCCTGAAAAGGTTGCAATAGGGATAAAGGAGGTCATGAAGAACCTTGAAAATGGTAATGTGAAGGAGTTGGTTATGTCGAAAGAAAACGTTTTTATTAAGATTTCTTACACATGTAATAACTGTGGTCATTCAGGTTTCTCAATCATTGACGCTAACGATGTTTACCTCTTCAAGCTTAATCTTAAATGTGAATCCTGTGGCTCACCAAACATTAGTGTTACTGAGAATGATGTAACTGATGATATTATACTTAATGCCAAGAACCAAGGAGCCACAATACACATGATATCTGGAGGTTTAGATGAGGCCGCAATGCTAAGGAATGCTTTTGGAGGTATTGCCGCGATTCTGAGGTGAGAGTAATGGTTCTTGTTGTAAAACTAGGTGGTCACCTCTTAAATAAGGACAACACGTTATGTGTGCAGGAATATGTTGACATTCTTTATAATCTAATGCAGAGTGAGCCTACACACCTTGTTATAGGTGGAGGACCCATAGCTAGGTTATACATTCAAGAGGGACGAAAAGTAGGCTTAACAGAGGCTCATCTTGATCAATTAGCAATCGAAGTTACATGGCTAAACGCCTTACTATTTCAATATGCTCTCTCAATGAAAGGCGTTCACTCAAAACTAACAAAAACTTTTTCGGAAATGATCGATGCTGTTAATGATAATAGAATAATAATTGCTGGTGGTCTAATGCCTGGCCAATCAACTACAGCTGTCGCTACGCTCCTCTCAGAACTCACAAGATCAAGATTACTTATTTATGCAACAGATGTTGATGGAATATACACAAAAGATCCCAAAAAACACAGCGATGCAGAATTATTGAAATCAGTAACAATAGATGACCTGATACGTATCATGGAAGAAGAGAGAGCTGAGGCAGGGACATACAAGCTTTTCGATCCACCATCACTAAAAATCATAAAAAGAAGCAAGCTAACGGTCAGAGTAGTAAACGGCACAGAACCAGAAAACATTACAAGGGCTGCTAAAGGAGAAGACATTGGAACCGTTATAATATCAAGATAAATCATGATCACATCCAACATAAATAGTTGTCTGCAGATTTTCTCTTTCTTCCATAGGCTCTATTTCAAGCTTAAATCATGAGGATGTTTTCTCATTAAGAACGTTGTATAGCTCTTTTCTGCCTAAAATGTAAATCATGTCTTCTTCTCCCATTCTTGGTAGTTCATCTTTCTCCATTTTCCCTAAACAGTTTAGGCCCACAACTTCCCGAACAAGTTTGCCTTTAATCAAGTGCAAAATTGGGGCGTCCACACACCTTCAGCTTTAAGGTTTCTTTCTTCATCATCATGAGAATTCATGTATATCTAAGGGTTTAACTTAGAGAGCAAAACTATGCGCCTACTATTTTTAATGTTAGTTTTTCACCTTTGTGGTTGTATATTACGACGCATTTACCGTTTTGGTTTGGTAAGGAAATGCCACAATCATCAGTATGCTTCCCCAGAAATTGTTCAAGTCTACAGGTGAAGGCACTAAATTTCCAGAAGGATGCGAGTGCACTGTTCCAATGATGGAAAAGTCTATGGGGAGCATGTGGGTTGGAATGTTTGCGAATTCACGCCTGTAAGTGGCAAGCGGGTTCTGAGTTAAGTAGGAATATATAGTGAATTGTTGCTTTTATTCCTACTTAACCCTTCCCCCTCAATTATTTCATTGGGGGCTCTTTGGGTGAACCCTTCTCCCCGCATCTGAAGGTTCAACACCGCTACAACGTCCCTATCCATCGTTAACCCGCATTCCTCGCACTTCATTATCCTGCCCAGATAGGAAGCCATGCTTCCTGAGCAGACCGGGCAGGTTTTAGATGAGTTAGCTGGGTTAACGTATTTCACTGGTAAGTTAAGCCATTTCAGCTTGTATTCGAGCATGAGTTGGAATGTCCTTGCGCTCCACTTTGAGAGCTTTCGGTTCGCGTCTTTTGAGCCGTTAAGAATTCGTCTCTTTATACCTTTCAGGTTTTCAAGTATTGCTCCGCAGTTCCTCTCCTTGAACTCCCCCGCAATCTGCGTGGTTAGTTTGTGCATGAAGTCTTTAGCCCTATTCTTCTCACGTCTAGAGTACTTCTCTAATAGTCTCTTTGAGGTTAGAGGCTTAATCTTAGATAACTTTTGTATCCTCTGTCTTTTAACCTCATAAACTCTGTGAATATGGTAGAGCTCTCTTAAGTCATAGCGCTTGACCTCGCCACCTATGAACGCCGTCACGTTCGTTAAGTTAACATCGAAGGAAGCCCATTTTTCCGCCTTCGGCTCAACCCTCTTCTTAACCGTAATTATCAGCTCACTTTCAGTCATAAGTAGCCCACCGACTTTATCAAAGTCTTTTGGAATCCACGAACACTCACTCAAGTCAACCTCAAGATACCGCTTGTTCGGTTCAATGCTTACCCTCAGTATGCCGTTTCTGAAGCTGAAAAGCGTGCTCTTAATATAGACTGTCCTCTTAGTTATCTTAGGAGGTTCCTTCGCCCTCCCCCTATTGTAGAGCGTTATCCAGCCCTTAACCAATCCGATGACAGAGTTTATTGCTGAATCAACGTAGTGCTTTGAGTATTTCCACTCCCGTAGCAATTCATCCCTAAGCTCTCTCCTATCCTCTCTATCGAATTCGAGGTGAGCCTTCTCGGAAATTTTAACGTGTGAGAATATCGCGTCTAAAGCCTTCCGCTTAACTTTGAAGTATTCCTCGATTAAATCCTTCGGAGCTTCTACCGGGACCCTGTAGCTCTTAACTGCTTCCATAACCTTTCAACCTCGCTCTCGGGATATCTCAGCTTACCAGTTGGGAGCCTAACTGCCCTAATAATGCCTTTCCTTTGCCACTCCCAGAGAGTCTTAACTGAGATACCGAACTTCTTAGCAACATCCTTTGGTCTAAGCAGTTCTTCGTAATCTCCAGACATCGTTAAGAACAAAGTAATCAACCTCTATTTAAACCTGTCTGCCTCGAAACTGCTGACAACGGCGGAACAACCAGCTCACATATTTTAATCAAGTTTTCACCTCTTTTTCCTCGAAGGAGGAAAATGGTTTCCCTGGGATGAAGCATCTTTGCGTGGCTTAAAATGGCTTCAAGCAATTTTTGGCTTATTGAGACTACTATGTTTGCGTTCATGTAGATCCCTTTTCATGACGTTATTTTTATTGCCATTCTTAAAGTTTTTAAGTACGTGTTCGTATCGAATACTTAAAGGTGGCAGGATGTGGATTTTGCTGTTCAAGTTAACCGCCTTGTGAAAGTGTATAATGGAAAAGTTAGGGCTTTGGATGGTGTGGATTTGACGGTTGAGGCTGGAAAGTCATTTGCACTGTTGGGGCCAAATGGCGCTGGAAAAACCACGCTTATGCGCATTTTGACAACGCAGATTAAGCCTACAGCTGGAGAAGCGTATGTCTTCGGGCTAGATGTTGTACGTCAAGGCGGCAAAGTTAGAAGGCTTGTAAGCTATGTTCCTCAGGAGACGAGCGTTTGGACGGACATTAGCGGTTATGAAAACCTTTTGATTTATTCCAAAATTTTCGGCTTGCCTGTCAGTGAAAGAGGGAAAATAATTGATGAAGTTTTAGAGCATATGGATTTAACTAGCGTGAAGAATGATTTGGTTCGGACGTATTCTGGCGGGATGATGAGAAGGCTTGAAATAGCCTGTGCCATGCTTATTAAGCCGAAAATAATGTTCTTGGACGAGCCAACCATTGGTTTGGATCCAGCCGCGCGAAAAGTTGTTTGGGAAAGACTTGGCGTTTTCAAGAAGGAGTATGGTGTAACCATATTTTTTAATACGCATTATATGGATGAGGCTGACTTGTACGCGGATGACATAGCCATAATCAACCAAGGAAAGATAGTGGCAAGAGGCACCAGCGAAGAGTTAAAGCATTCTTTGGGCGGTGAAATTGTTGCATTTACACTTGAAAAGACCGTCCTTAAACCCGAGTTGGTTCAGGACTTTCGCAAATTAGGTTTCGTAAAAGATGTTTTTGTTGAAGATGGAAGTTTAAGCGTGTTTGTTGACGATGCCGAATCCACATTGCCCAGTCTAATGAATATTTTTAAAGGTGAGGGCATATCCGTGGGGAAAGTTTCTATAACTAAGCCAACTTTGGATGACGTTTTCCTTAAATATGTTGGGACAAGGCTTGAGGAAAAGGGCAGAATTAGCGATGTTACGCATATGCGCGATATGATTAGGAAGGGGTAAAACATGATGGAAGACTTCAAAAACATACTTGTTATGATTGAGCTGGAATTGAGGAGACTGCACCATGACAGAACGGAAATCTACTCTAGGGCTGTTCAGCCGATTCTTTGGATGGCTATTTATGGCCCAGTCATGAGCAGTGTTAGGGCTATACCAACAGGCGGAGTGCCATACACGGATTTCATAACTCCAGGCATCATGATTCAAACAACAACTTTCGTCAGTATACTCTATGGGTTGATGATGGTTTGGGAGCGGGACTCCGGCATCTTGAAGAAGTTGCTTGTCACGCCTGCTTCAAGGTATTCCATGGTGATAGGAAGATCTATGGCTTCAGGCGTGAGGGCCCTGTTCCAAGCCCTAATAATTCTTCCCATAGCGCTTATAATTGGCGTGAAGTTTATACCCAACCCAGCCTACTTCATCCTAGCCTTCGCAATAATCTTCTTTGCCTCAGGCGGATTCGCAGCCATATCCATACTTGTGGCCTCCTTCATGAAAACCAGAGAAAGGTTTATGGGCATAGGCCAAGCCATAATCATGCCCCTATTCTTCGCAAGCAATGCCCTATACCCCATCCAAATGATGCCCCCAATCCTAAGGGAATTTTCAGCGTTTAATCCGCTAAGCTACGTTGTCGACGCGGTGAGAGGCCTACTAATCACGGGAGACGTTTCAAACCTCCTACTGGATTTAGCAGCGATAGCAATCTTTGACGCCATAATGTTCATCATAGCATCAATAAGCTTTAGAAGAATAATAGAATAAAAATGGTTCCTTCAAAATTGATGGAGAATTGAAACGTGAAATGGAGATGTGTTTAAATTTGGTAAACTTTCCTCTCTTCAAAAATGAAAGGCTGAAAACATGAGCATAACATCCAGCGGAACCTATGAAAATGTTCAAGCAAATTTCGAGCAAATAACCTCCACAGTCACATCAATTCTCCAAGTTGAGGAGTTATTGCTGGAGCGGGGCATCCCTACATATTACCTCAAGCAGCATCAAGGAACTAAAAAGGCATTCCTTAACCTTCTCAAAAAGCTGGAAGAAACCAATTTTATGGCAGTGATGCGAAGAGTTGATAACCGCATAGTTTTAAAGGTTAATCCGAGACCCCCCTGTTAAAAGAAGCAGCGCCTCAATAAATTTGCTTCTATTCTTGGCGACCGTTGGAACAACTTTTGCTGCGGGATATTTTCTTTCAGAAGGTTTAACTGATTCCGTTGTGGGCGGAGTAACATTTACTTTTGCGATTATGGCCATCATCGGAGTCCACGAGATGGGCCACAGGCTAGCTGCAACGAGAAGAGGGGTAAAAGGTTCATTATTCTGCTAGCCGTCTTCCACTGTTGATGACTGCCGCGGTAGCAAGCACATATATTTCAGAGACTCAGGGAATCGCGTCACTTGGCTATACAGATCATACCAGCCCCAAGGGAGTGTGAAGTGTGACCTAACTCATTTATGAACTATGATTAGAACCTTGTCGTCTTTCAGGCCATATTTGGCGTGTTTTTTGTGCCCTGGAAAGTGAATGCTAACCCACTTGTATTCCATGCCAAGCTTTCTTATGAATTCTGGAAGTTCTTTTAGGTCGTATGGAATATGTTTGTAGTAAACCATGTATATTATTCTAGAAGATTTTTCTATAAATAATTTTCTATACACATAACAGTAAAGCATATATGCACTACTCCATATACAATAAATGGAGGAAAAACAGATGAGAGGTAGGACTGAAGAGGAACGTTTGGTAGGTGCTCTTGGGGGAGCTGGAGGCACATTAGTTCTTGGGCCTCTGCTGAGCTATTTTATTGTTCCTGAGACGCGGAACCTTCGGCTGCTTTTAATTTTTGAGACCATTGGCATTTTCTTAATTGCTATGGCAGCTGTTGTGCACCTACGAAAAAGAAAGAGAAAAGATCGCTGAAAATCCTGCTGCTGCTCTACACAGAAACAGTGTTTTTACATCTTTTTGATCTAACTTTAGCCTTCTAACAATAAACGAAGAGATTCCTCCACCTAACAAAAGACTTGGCCCCTCTAATCCAGCACTTCCGCCGAAACCTATAGTTATTGCAGAAGCCAAAGTTTTACCTATGGTATCTCTCAAGCTAACAAAGCCGTTTTTGAAATGGTATCTTTCAATTACAAGTTCTGTTCCGCAACCGTACTCTTTGTTTTCCGCATGGATCTATAGAGCTTTAATAGTTCTTATCATAGCTTGTCCCAGCGCCATCGTAATAGCGACACCGGTCACAATTCTAATCGGACTGACACGAGCGATGTGAAGTGGTGTCTTAGTGAAGGGAGGAATATATCTAGAAGAGGTCTCTATAAATTGAACTTGATGGTAAAAGAATGTTGAAAGTGTTTATTCAAACTACGTTAAATAATCTTATATTTCCTCTAGTTTTAGCCCTATCAACTTTCAGATATTCTAATCTAATCAATAATGTAATTGGTAAATGTCCTATCTGACTTTGGATTTAGTCATGCTCTTTTGCTTCTTTCTTATAGACTTCGTAAAATTCGCTTGATGTTATGCTAGGATTTTTCTTTACAATTTCATAAATAAGCTTATAATGAACTCCGAGCTTTTCCAAAAGATACTTTCTCTTGATGTCCTTAACTTCCTCGTATCCCCTTTCCACATCATCCAAACCAATTTTATTCTTGTTCGCCTTCTCAGCAACATATGCTGAGTTTCTTAATGTTTGAATCGCAATCCTAGCGTCTCCGCAAGCTAAATCAGCTATTCTCTCAAGGACTTCCTTAGACCAAGCGTTTGGATATAGAGCCTTACAATCAACTATCCTATGCTTAAGAATGATCATTAACTCTTCATTAGAGTATGGAAGAAAGCTTATCGAGTTGAAGTTAAGTCTCGGATCAACCCTCGGATCTAGGTTAAGCAAACACTTTCTAGCGTTCGATATACATTTAGCATGAAAAATATAATAGATCTCAACAAGGAAAGAAAATCTAGAGAAATTGTAAAGGAGTTAGTCTTCTATTGCATTCAAGCAAAACCAAAAAGAATTTCACTCAAGTTAGATTGGAAAGATAAGCGTTCATTCCTCATAATTAAAGGAGATAACTTAGACAAAACAACTGAGTGTTCTGGAACTATAGACTTCACTTCATTTGCTCACGGAGTACTTGAAGCCTACAGAGAAGCTTATGGTGATTTAGAAGTGATTCCAATAAGTTTCAGGGAGGAAATTTACCGAAACGATAAGGTTGCATTAGACCTTTACCCTACAGGAAGCGCAGGAATTTTCGATATTTTCATTGAGTACAAGGATGAAGGAAATAAAGGGATCTTCCATTTATAGTGACTAAACAAAAAATAAAAGGGGAAAGTAAGGTTTAATCTCTGTAAAGTGCTTCTATGCCGCCAAGGTCTTGGCTTTGAGGGAGGGCTTGCTAAAGCTTAGCGCAGCTTCCTAGCCGGGCAAAGGTTCGCCAGCTACCAAATGTTATAAGAATGATTAATGGAAAACTTGAGGGGTTGGGTAAATTATTAAAGAAGCTTCTGGCAAGAAATCATCCTCTTTTAAATGCTAAGGTAATTAATCCATCTAAGCAAAGTGGAGAAAGTTTACCTTCAGATCCCTCTCTAACACATAACTTTTTTACATCACATTTTGGACATATCTCCTTTCTTATCTTATTGATTTCAAGGTTAAGCAATCCTCTGTCTCTTAAAATCTCATAGACAAACTTTAGATACTTCCCTTCGGCTATTCTGGGTACTTCATATTTAGCCCCTTCCAACCCCTTTTTCATGGTCCAATATTCATAGAGTCTTTTTGAACCTTTAGATGAGTTGCACTCTTGACAAACCCAAATGATATTCTTCTCATCATCAGGGCCATTGAAACAACGAGGCAATAAATGGTCAATTGTTAAATTAGCTCTTCTACCACAAAAAATACACTCATCCGTCTTCTCCCTCTCTTTAACATATTCTCTAATTTCATTCCAAAACATCTCTCCCTCTTGTAATTGTTTGAACTTTTTCATGACAAAACCCCAATTTCTTTTACCAAATCCCGCGGACTCCGCAATAATTTTTGCATATTGCCAAAAAATTAAGTCTCTAACTGTTTTAACAGCAGGTGGTGGCATTTCTCACACCCTTCTCACATAGACCAAAAATCCCATGTACTCTTTTTCGAGGAACTCTTTATTTAACTTGTAAACTCTCTCGCCTATAATTGAGAGCCTAGATATCATGAATAACCAAATATAATTTACAGGCTGAGGATTAAATAATTTTCGTTTCAGAATTAACGGAATTTTATGCATCGGTAAACGTCATTATCTCGCTTCGACTCTTTTTCTTAGGTTGTAAAATGGTTAAGTATTCGAGCAAGGAAGCCTTGAACGAATTGAAATATCTCGAACCTCTCATCATGGCTAGGGCTGAGAACCTTTTGAAAAATAAGGATTCTAGATCCGTTGCTGAGCTTTTAATTTCCATAGACAATGAAATTTATCAAACTGAAAGAGAGGCAAAAAGACTTAGGCTCATGGGCAAACTGGACTACGATGTTTACCGCACTTTGATGGATGGCTACGTTGAGCTTCAGACAGATCATAGAGCTTTCTGAGAAGCACGGTCTTGAGAGGGACGTGAAGAATGCGTATTCCTTCTTAAGAATAGAGGCGAGCATGGCTAATAGGAAGGTTAGAGCATGATAGGCTTAGAGCAAGTATGTATAAGTGGCTCTCAGATACTGAGCACTCTTATCTTCTCTACTGTTCACCTAAGGGCTTCATGGAGTTTGAAGTGAATGATGAGTTCGACGAGAAGCATGCTAAATTGCTCATGGATAAGTGGAGTTCGCCTATGTGGGATTGGGAGTGTAAGTTATGCATATATAACTCGCTATGCCCAAATAAAGGTAGTTCTCAGTGAAATGAGTTTAAGGAAGTAACTTTGCATCCTTCAAGCAAATTAATAACGAGATTGTCAAGAGCTACTAGCTTTATTTTTCCTCCTTACTGGTATCCTGAGCCTTTTTTGTTAGGCATAGAACTACGAAATCTGGTATCAAAGTAAGATGGATGAGTTTCCTATGACTTTAGAACTGATTTGATATATTCCACAATATCTCTACCTCTTGCTGGATTTAAAGAAACAGTTTGACCTTTTTTATGCAACAAGATGTACCCTTCTCTAACCAATTCTTCTATGCAATTCCTGACCCTTTTACCATCCTTTCTTATTTGCTTACTAAGCCAGTTGACGAGTGTATCAATAGGAAGATATTTTGCACCCCAACAATGTTTTCTAAGGAGTCTATTCATTATGTCAGCTTTGATTTCAGCATCGCTTATCTCCCTCTCAGGCATAAGTTCACTTATAATACCTTTAGAAGTCAAAGTATATATACTTGATTTTTTAATTAAACTTTAGATAGATATGCCAGAAGAACTGTATACGAAGAAAGAGTACCAGTCACTCTTACTGAAGACGCTTGGGGCTTCTCCAAAGCTGAGGATAATAGACTTTTTCCTAGATAACCCGCTCTTCGACTTCACAAAGAAGGAAGTGATAGAGGCTTTGGGAATGAGCAAGCAGACCTTTTATAAACACTTTCCGGACATAGAAAAGTACGGAGTAGTTAAGGCTTCAAGAAAGATAGGCAAAGCGACCCTATACAAGATCAACTTGGAAAGCCCGCTCGTGAAAATGCTGAGGGAATATGAGATGCAGATTTCGTTGCAAATAGCTGAAAAGGAAGCCGAAAAGATAAAGATAGCCACAAAATAAAGCATTATTATTGAACTCGTCTGAAAACTCCTTAGTCGCTCTTGAGGCTTTAGTAGGTTAAGATGACTGGTCAATCGAGTATTGGGAGTTTTCAGATGAATTCTATTGCTAAATCTAGGATCAGAAAATTACTGAAGTTAAAGCCAATGTGGGATTGGGAGTGCAAGTTATACGTGTATGAGTCTGTTTACTCTCTAGTTACGTAGTTATCACACTCATAAGTTTGAGTGAATCTATTTTTTGTCCTTTTAAGCAGATCATTTTTGGCCCGCTCATAGTGTGGATAGATTCTTCTTACTATCTCCCAGAATTTTTTAGTGTGTCTTCTTACAACTAGGTGAGCGAGCTCGTGAGCGATCACGTATTTTAAAATGTACTTGGGATATCTTTTCGCTTGGATGTTGATATAGATCCTATTTCCCTTTAGTAAGGCGAGTGTATCCATGTTTGCAACTTCGATTTTGAGGTTGCCATAAATCTCTATTCCATTTTTATCTAAAAGCTCTTTGAGTATGCTTTCCAATTTCTCTTGAAATTCTTCTGTGGTTTTATTCATACTCATCCTCCAAGTTCATGAATATCTTCTCCACAATCTCGTCTAGCTTCTCAACAAGTCCAAAGTTCCTTATGATACCCTCCCTTACTATCCTCTTTATCTCCTTCCTCAATTTCTTCTTCAAAAAGCCCTCTTTACTGAGCAGATCTCTTTCCATAAGTTCTTGAATGGTTTCCTTTGATACTCTTTGAACTCTCTCTGCATCTGAGAAGTATCTCCTTAGCACATCAAATATTGGGAAGATTTCTTTAAACCTCTCTTTCTCTTCTTCCCTCATTTTAAGTCTTTCTTGCAGCAACCTTATCCTTTCAATAACATCTTTTGTCAGCTTCTTCTCTTCTCTCATCTCTTCAACTATTCTCTCGACTTCTTCTCTCAGGCTAACATAAAAATCTGAACTAAAACCTTCAATCCTTTTCATGGTTTCCCCTAGAACCCTTAGGGCATTCCTCGGCCTTCCCTCAGTTTTAAGCTTTGAAAGCTCTTCAACGATATCTACTTTACCAATCTTCTCTATTTCCTCGATGCCAACGGTTTTTTGGATGAGCTCATACGTCTTCTTAGCCATCCTTTCTATCTCTATAAGCCTCATCCCTATTCTCCTATACCTGTTTAGAGCTATTGAAATACAGATTACCCACTTGTAAAATTCCAAATGCTTAAATGTAGCCTCGCTAGGAGAAAGCAATTCATATAATATCCTCAATTTTTTAGCCTTCTCATCGAACTCTTTCTCTCTTCCATTTAAAACTAAGACTTCAACGGCTTTATCGATGTCTTCCAATCCTTTTATTTCAACACCCTCTAACATCTCTTTAATTCCGTTTACACATTTTTCGAAATCCTCCTCGGAAGCCTTCACATCTCTTATTATGAGCAAAGCTTCGTTAATAAAGTCGCTCTCAAATTGCTGCAACGCCTTTTCTAGGCTTTTGGCTATGCCTACATAGTCAACGATTAAGCCGTATTCCTTCACATCTTTGTAAGGCCTATTGGTTCTAGCTATAGCTTGTAACAGCCTATGCTCTTTTAATGGCTTATATAAGAACAAAGTCCATAATCTCTTGGCATCAAAGCCAGTTAGGAGCATATCGCTGACTATTAGGATCTTCGGGAGATCTCGATCCTTGAACCAATCCCTTATATCCCTATTTATCTTATCAAAATCAGAGTGTCCAAACCTCTTTACTAATTCATTTTTATAATCTTCAATGATCTGTGACCTCTCTCTTGCTTGGTACGTCATGACAATTTCTGAATATTTTGGATCAAGATGTTTGTCAAGCTCTCTTTTGATTAAAACACAGCTTTCCCTATCAACCGTGGCGATCATAGCCTTAAGGCCTGTCTTTTCAACTTTTGCCTTAAAGTACTCAGCTATGTCCCTGCAGATCTTTTCAATTCTCTCAGGACTTTTGAGGAGCGCGATCCTCGGCCTAACTTTCCTTCTCCATAATTTTCTCTCTTCTAACGTTAATTCCTCGATAACTTCTTCCTCATATTCTGAAAGCTCCTCTATTTCCTCCTCTTTTAAGTGAAGCTCCGGCAGCCTAGCTTCATACCTTATTGGTATTGTGAAGCCATCCTTAATGGAGTTTAACATGCCGTAACGATGCAGATAAAGCTCGCCTTTAGGAGAGAACTTTTGAAAAGTGTTCCTCTCAGGCTTTGTTAAAGGCGTACCTGTGAAACCGAAAATTGTGGCATTCTTGAATATACCTCTCATGACGTTTGCTAAGATTCCGTATTGGCTTCTGTGGCTTTCATCCGTAAAGATTACAATATTTTCCCTCTCAAGATTTATCTCCCCCTCATCATGAAGTTTCTTGAGCTTTTCGGGCTGAAACTTTTGAATCAAGCAAGCGAATATCCCCCTTTTTCCCTCCCTTTCCCTTCCTCCCCATTTCAGCACATTAACCAATTCTCTTACGTTCTCTATCTTTTCTATCTCTATGCCTAAAGGTCTGAATTCCTCGTCCACGATTTGCGTTTGCAAATCTTTTCTATCAACTACAATAAATATGGTCGGTACTCCAAGCTTTGGGTTTCTGAGAAGCTTCCAAGAGGCGAAAGCCATGGTTAAAGTTTTGCCAGAGCCTTGCCAGTGCCAAGTTAATCCGAGCTTCTTCTCTTTCTCTTCAACTGCTCTCTTAACTATTAGGTTCGTTGCTTCAAACTGCATATACCAAGCCATAACCTTCTGATAAACGTCTTTATACCTCTTGATGAAGATGAAGTTCTCAATTAGATCGAGAAGGTTTCTCTTAGAGAGCAAACCAAAGATGGTCGAATCCAAGTATGGAAATGTTTTAAGAGGCTTGACTTCCTCTTCTTTAAACGGGTAGAAGCTTTTCCAGACGCCCTTCTCTTTTTCTAAGAGGTCATCATAATTTTCAGCGTAGTAGTTTGGGAAGTGCTTTGTTTCATAACCATCTGAAACGATGCAAAACTGTATGTACTTGAAGATGCTTGGGATTACTTTTTCATACTCTAAAATTTGTTTATATGCATCATACCAAGTCGTTCCCTTCTCTTCCTCTAAGAATGGGTTCTTGGTTTCTATTGCCACCAAAGGAATACCGTTAACAAAGAGACATAAGTCAAAGCGTCTCCTCCTATCCTCCTCTTCAACCTCAAACTCTTTAACTGCAAAGAAGTCATTGTTGTTGATGTTTTCAAAGTCAAAGAGGTAAATCTGCTTCGGTATTTCTTTGCCGTTTATTCTAATTTTAAATGGAATTCCATTCTTAGCGAAGTCTAAAAAGTTCTTTATTCCTTCAATCGTATTGGGTAAGAGGGAAAGAATCGAAAATATATCCTTCTTTTCATCACCGCTTAAACTTACGTTGTTTATCTTTTCTATCGTTTTAAATAACCTTTCCTTTATGATAACCTCTTCAAGAGAATCTCTTTCACCTTTTACACCTTTACCCCATTCAACAACCTCCCATCCTAGATCTTCTTTAAGCCTTCTTCCGATGTAATTTTGGAGGGTTCTCTCAGCTAGCATTCTGTTAACCTTCCTGAAAGATAATGACTTTATTTTCGATGCTTTTCGTTAGGTATTTGACAAGGTTAATTGTTAAAGATAGAATCATCTCTGTAGTAGTTCGTGGTGCTGGACCTGGATGAGGGCCCCCGTAGTGTAAGAAATCCCTAAGACTAATTATTAATCTCTTTAACTTATCAGGAAACTTGCTCGATTCTTCACCTGCAAGTATGTTTGGTAGAAATTCCTTCTCTAACACTTCAAGCGAATTTCTTATGGCGGTTCTAGACCCTTCGATATCGTTCTCTTCAAGTCTAAACCATGAATCCCATAAATAGCTACATACCTTATTGAGAATTGGTTGCTCTAAATGTAGTAAAAGCAGATCCATATCAATATTTGAAAGAGTTTCCACGACTTTTTGAGCTTCATAACCTATTGCCTTAACTTCGAAGGGTAAAAGTGGTTCATTATCATACCTAATAAGAATTATCACCATCTTATAGTTCCTTCCTATATTAAGCGAGGATACTATGTTTTGAGGTAAGCATAAATGTTTCACCCAACCATAATAGCCTTGGTAATGTTCACCTGTTTTCGCGAGAAGTTTCCTAAATAGTTTAAATCTCTTTACAAGTTTGCCCTGTTCATTTCTAAGTTCTATAAAATATAGTTCTACTTCTTTATCTTTTTCAAGATGAGGGAAAATTTCACGTAATTCATGTAAACTAATGTAATAACCAATACTCGTATCAAAATCTATGTTAGGAAACATTATGAGAGGCATCAACTCACCTTAACCCTAATTTTTCCAGTAAGAAGCAAATCCATCAATCCTCGCTTGATTCTTTCCAACTTTGCTTTTTCATTTCTTTCAAGTCCAAGTTTTTTATCAACTGTAGAAAGGATCTTAGCGATTTTCTCTTGTTCTTGATAAGAGGGTAGTGGAACATTTATGTTACTAAAAGTTGACATGGATATCTCTTTGTATGTGCTTCCCCCTGCCAAATTTTCGAAATAATTTCTTAGTTTCTGAAGAAAATAATAGAAGAAAGTAGTATCAGCGTTTGTATCTTTTTTAGGTATCAGCGAAATTATTCCTTGGTTTATCGCTACCTTAACCTTATTTATTGCTAAATATCCAATGGTAGCTCTCGAAGTGAAAAGCAACGAGTTCTCGGGAACCAGTTTAAGTCCTTTTGATTTTAAACCCTTCTCTGTGATGAAGTTTTCAGTAGCCTTAAGATGTATCTCATTTGAATCACTAACTTTGGTTACATCAGTAGGCGTTACAAATGGAATTATACCATCCCAATACTCTTTAATCTTCGTGGAAGGTGTTGTTCCCTTATATAAATCGAAAAGCTTGCATATTCTAACAACTTCCCACTCTCTTGGAATCTTTCCAATCTCAGTATCCTTAAACTCCTTATGCCCTATCCCCTTTGTTAAAAGCTCCTGCATCAAGCCCTTCTTCAAGCGCTCAGTCTTAGCTATGATTTCGTTAGTTTTTTGAATAGCTTCATCAACGGTTGAGAGAATTTCTGCAATTTTTTGCTGCTCTGGGAGAGATGGAAGAGGGATGAAGGTAGCTCTTAATTCACCTCTTCTAAAGTGTTTCATTGTTGAGCCATGAACTCTTCTTTTGAGTTGCTCAATTGCAAGAAATAAAGTATAGTATAAAAAGAGTTTATCAACTAGTGGTCCTGGAATGACTTTAAAGATATGTTGATTTAAAACTGCTTTGCCGCGATTCCAAACGTATACTCCAATACTTGCAGACCATGAGAATAAAAGATCACCATTTTCCACTTTATATATCTCACCTATCTCACCATCAAAATAGTTGAACTCTGTATTCGGATCATTGAGGTTTTGTATCCTTATTATCGGAACTCCTCGAGTCTTCCAATCTTTTGGGCTAAATGCATAACCATTTATGTATCTAGCAACATCTATAGCTCGTGCTATTTTCCAATTTTTCGGAATTTTTCCAATTGGAGTTTCTTTAAAATCAGTCTCTTTGTAAAACATCATTTAACCACTCACCACTTTTATTATTTCAGAAATGTATTGTTCTAGCTTCTTTCCAACCTCCTCCCTTTCCCTTTCCAATTCTTTCAGTTCTGAAAACTCCTTAGATATATCCATCTTTTCAGCCTCCTCAACGGGCATGACGTAGAGCGTAACATTGAGGTTGTAATCATTGCCTACGATCTCGCTCTTATCAACAACCCTTGAGAAGCCAGGTATGCTAGTGAGCCTTCTATAAGCTTCCACTATTTTCTCTATGTTTTCTTTTGAAAGTGAATTTAACCTTCTGACCGAAGGATGAGGTATGTATTCGTTTGAGGCATTTACGAAGAGTATCTTGTCTCTCCTTTCGTAAGGCTTGTTTTTATTGAAGATTATAATGGCTCCAGGAGCTCCAGTGTTATAGAATAACTTTTCTGGTGTAAGAATAACGCATTCAATCCAATCTTTCTCTACGACCTTGCTTCTAATCGTTTTTTCAGCTCCACCTCTGAATAAACATCCATTATCTACTACAAGCCCAATCCTTCCGTTTTCCTTAGCTGAAGCTAACATGTGCTGAACCCATGCCCAATCGGCTGTGTTGTTTGGGGGGTAGTCAAAATATCTTTCTTTGAAATCAGCTTTCTTTAGCGTCTCCTCTCCATACCCATCTTGATTCCATGGAACATTAGCAATAACGACATCGAATTGTTTTAGTCTTCCTCCTTCAGTAAACCTGGGATATAATAAGCTATCTCCGAACTCAATGAAAGCATCTGTGATTCCGTGAGCTATAAGGTTCAGCCTGCAAAGCCCGTAAATGTCTGAGTTGTACTCTTGACCGTAAAGTAGGAGCTTCTCCTCTTTCCCGTATTTTTCCCTCACGTATTTATGGGAAACTATTAGCATCCCACCCGAACCACAGGCGGGATCATAAACGCTTTCCCCAGGCTTCGGATCTAAAATTTCAACCAAGAGTTGAATGACTTCCCTCGGGGTGTAGACTTCTCCCTCTTTCGCTTGTGTGGGAGCGAATCTGTAAAGGATGTGCTCATAGGCATCTCCTACAATATCGCTTGAAACATACTTATTGCTGAAGTTATACTGGTTGAAAAGTTCGATCAACTGCATCAATTTTACCCTATGCTCTTGCGTGGTGAAACCCAGAAAGCTAAACTTATCTATAACCCCTTTGAGCTCCGGGTTCAATTCGGCTATCTTAATTAGAGCATTTGAGAGATTTTCAGGCAACTTTTTAATATCCTTAGTTATTTCATCCCACAATAGTTCCCTCCTCAAATTAAAAGTATGATACACCTCATTCTCGGCCTCTTTTTCAGCAGATTTCTCATCTAAGTAATTCATCAATTCTTGCTTCTTCTCTTCGAACTCCTCCCTCCAGGTATCACTTATTCTCTTCAAAAAAAGTAAAACCAGGATGAACTTATAATCGGTTGCCGTTCTTATTATATCTGCTGCCTTATCGACTAGAGCATTCAATTCTTCGCGTGTAACTACTTTATTAAATAATTTCATCTGAACCATTAAATTACCCTCACATTTCCCTTAAATTTGTAGGCTTATAAGTTTTAACAGTATCGCTAACAATTATGTTTACAATATCTCCTTTCCATTTCCTTTCGATCTCCCTTGCAGTCTTTCTACAATTCGAGCATTTCTCCGATAGTAGGATAATTCCTTCCTCCACTCTCCTCCAAGTTGTCTTGCTTCCAGCAGCGCTCCGACTTCTCTTAGCAGCCTTGTAGCTCGGTCTATAAATCACCTCAAGTGTTTCCTTATCGCGGAATGGACATGGATAGATTAACTTTTGATGAGGCAACATATGAATCTAATTTTGAGTTCAGATAATCTATGTTGGTTTTAATCCAAACTTCCTTTCAAGCCACTCGAATCTTCCCTTAAAATCGCAAAACTCTTTGACGTTTTTAACGTCCAACAGAGTTACTTTGTCCTTAAGCTCGTGAAGCTCACCCAAGAATTTTGACTGAGCCTCTTTAAGCTGGTCTTCTGTTGAAACTAGAAATATTTGAGATTCCCATAAATCGTAAGCGTGCTTAAGCCTCAGTAGAGCTGCCTCTAAGCTTCCTTTTACCTGGACTTCAAACACGCACTTCGGACCTATTCTGGGAGGTTTATGCCATACAACATCGAACTCATATCCCTCATGCCTCCACTTCTTCTTAGGCTTATACCCTATGAGTTCTCCTAACGCGTAGATGGCGTCAACTATTTCGTCGTGTTGAGGTAGCTCTAACGGCTTAGATGGAGGTTTAACAGGGGGTTTAAGGTAAATTTGTTGCAAATACTCTATAACTTTCTGACTTTTTTCATCACGTATCTTCATAAATCCTGCTACAGCCTTCAAATTATATCCTGTTAACTCGTTGAGTTCAGAGAGAGGGAGGTCTACCTCTCTTACATCCTCCAGGAAAAAGAGGTAGGGCCAAGTTTTGCCGTCAACATCCCTTCCCCAAACGCTTTCCGCCAAGTGACTGCCAACTTCCACTTGTTCAGATTCTTTAGCAAAAGGATACTTGAAAGATACTCTGCCAGCGTAGATGAACTTTCCAGCATGATAAAGTAATACGTAATCCCCTTCATCAATAGAAGTCCAGCGAGCGCGAAGCGATTCCTTCAATGCCCACAGCTTAATGGGGTTAGCACCATAAAATTTGAGGATCTTCTCCTTAAGCAAAGGGTCTCTAATGTCTAATTCATCAATATTCACGCCATCTGCAATACTTCTTTTAATGTTCTTAAACAAACCAGGCGCAAGAAACACCTTCATTTCAGTCACCTAAACTAATAATAACGATTATCATTTTTAAATCTTTAACTGGGTAGGTGATTGAGGATTAATAAGGGAGATGGAGCGCCTTCGCTCAAAAGAATTGTTGATAGCTACATGCAGAAGGTTTCTGGATTGAAAGAGTATTGCGAAAGGTGCCTTAGAACTGAGAGGTGGGGAGGAAGCGTTGTTCTAATGGTTGTTGATGCAGCCTTCACCTCAATAGGATTAAACTACTTCACAGCAGTGGTTCCAAAGGTTGAGGAATTCAATAAGAAGTTTGTTGAGAGTGGAAAAATCAAGAGTCTTAAAGATCTTGCTGAAGCAAATATCGACGAATTAAGAAGTGTGTGGAGAAATAAGAGGTCTTGGATTATTGCCAAGAACATAGCATCTTATCTATCAACTCTCAGCGATGATGATAAGTTGGCGTTGAGGACTTGGGCGAGTAATGCGAAGCTGAGAATTGGAGAGAAGACCCTATTGGAAGAATTAAAGGAGTAGGCTTAATCACTTTTCAATATCTAAGAATGATGGGCGGTATTGATACTGCGATGCCTGACAAGATAGTTAAGAGAGTGATTAATGAGATTTTAGTTAAAGCAGGATTAGAGCCTGTAAATGATGATATAGAGTTTATTAAGAAAGTTGAAGAAGTTGCTTTAGCTTGTGGATATAAGCCCATAGAGATTTGCTGGATGACTTGGCTTATTCAGCCTGAGGGAAAAATGATGAGGGCGGAGAAATATTCAAGTATACTTTCAAAGATTTAAGGTTGGTGGTATGCATTGAACGAAAGTTCAGATATATTGGTATTCGGAGACGCCGTAAAATCAATAATACAGCTCCTTAGAGAAAGGGGTGAGGTTAAGAACGTCTACTACTTAGCTCCTCAAATCGTTGGTTATAGGTGGCGTCTTGATATTAAAATTAAAACAATTTATCCACGTGTAATTGAATTTTTTGAAGAATGTATGAATTTGGAATCTGTAAAGAAATGTCTCAACTTAATGTTAGAGAGGAATTTTCCTGAACACCTTGAAATGACGATCGTAGATAGTAGCGGTAAACCTGTTGAGAATCCAGATTATAAACCATTTTTAATGACTGAAATACTTGGCACTCTAGTAAATAGATATCTTGAATCTTATGGGTTCGACTTCAATGAAGAAAAATTTAAGAAATTATATGATGAAATGGTAAAGCATGTTTATTCTAAGGGTAGAGAACTTGTTATTGTCTCACCTTTGGAAAACTTTGAGTTACAGGGTGTGAATGAGGCTTCAATTGGTGAGTATAAGGTACGTGAGCTTAATGAATGGGAACTTAAAGAACTTATTAACTACGGTTATCCTTTAGGATGGGAATTTAGGCCAGAATTTGGAGATATAGAGATAAGGTATTGTGTTGAGATAACTGTTAACGTTCCAAAACGTTCTCTATCGCCTCCTGAGCCTTATATAGAAGATTTTGTAACGATGTTGAGACTTTTTAAACGTGGAAGTGTTAAACATGGCTATATATTACATTATCCAAAAATTTGGAGGACGTCTTGGGGAGCATCACTTGGAGGATATATAGATAGATTTCACATATTTACAAATTATATTCTGACTGAGGAGGATATTACACCTCTGAGTTTATTCGTACAACAATTCTTAAAAGTGAAAAATCAGTTTCCAAATCCTATGAAGTTTGCAATAAGATGGTTCAATAAGTCTTACAGAGAGGTTGAAGCTTTAGATAAGTTATTGGATCTTGCAATAGCGCTTGAAGTATTATTCGGCACATCAGATAGATTAGACTTATATGTACCTCATTTTATAGGCTCTAACAAAGAAGAGAGAGAAAGGCTAAATAAGGATATTAGAAAACTACGTGAAATAAGAGGGTCAATCGTACATAGCGGATACTACAAAGTAGAACAAGAATTTATAGATAAAATCGAAGACATCTTCAGAGCATGTATATCAAAATTCATAAACTTGCTACCCAGCTTAACTTATGAAAAAATCATAGAAAATATTAGAATATCTTTGTTAGAGTAAGAAATTATCGGCAATTTTCTCTCAATAAAACTCACTCTCCCTAATAACATCTCTTTTTATGGCTTATGAAGTTATTAGCAAAGCTATTAAAGGCAAAAGAAATTATCGTTTAAGCAAATTAGGTTTAGAATGCAAAGTTGAAGATTCAGTTTTTACCATGAATCATTACAATACTCCTATTCTTAAGGTTGATTTGTACGAAGGAAAAGTTTTGGGTTATGGAGGCTATAGCCAAACAGATTCATCTTACATCAACCATGCTTTAAAAGAAATTTCTGAAATCTATGGCTCGGATAATAACTTTCATTGCAGGCATAGCAGAAGATTGAATAAGATTTGGATTGAGGATTCTGAAGGAAACCTTTACGATAATAAAATGCGATTGCTCGATAAAGATGAAGTTGCTAGAAAGGATAGAGAATTTGAAGCAAAGGTTAAGAGAGCAATTAAAGTCTGGGAGAGAGGAATTAAGAAAGGAGAAATAGCTGGAAGGATTGATGAGGGTACTGTTAAGCCTAAGAGAATTTCTGGTTCTGAAAATAATGAAGGAACTGTTTATAAAAGGCTTGATTCTAATTTGAAAACTATAGAAGCTTATGTTCTGCCACAAAGTTCTTTAGATGAGTCTTGCTGGCTAAGTCAGTTTCGTGGTTTAGATGCTTGTTATGAGTGTGAAGCTTTAGGAAAAGAGGATTGCGGAGGAGGATATAAGTTTCTTTACCAAGTTCTTGAGTTTTACGGATTTAGATATCCAGAGATTTTCTTGTGCGAGTATCAGAGTAAAGATCCTTCTAAGCCTAGAATCCATACAAGCGTTGAAAAAGTTAGGGAGAATTGGAATGAAGAGCTTTAACTAAATTTTACAGACAGACCTTTAGAAAAAATGAGTATAAAGGATAAATAATTAACGGTTTAATTATTTATTTATCATTGTGATAAACGATAACTAAAAAAGTGTGATAGTATTTCATTATATTTGGATCATTCAAAACATGAAAAGAAACCATATTATGCCACTGTTGTCAACACAGGTCTGGAATTATACGGTCTTGCAGGAATCTCTTTCTCGTGTTCTCTCGAAGATATACGCAAGCTTTCTTCAGAAAAGATAAGAATACATCATGTTGTAGAATTGACAGAAAATGAACTACTGGAACTCGGTTTAAAGCGGGAAGATAGAGAAGAATAAGAGAGAAGGGCCTTGTAAAACGAATATTTTCGCCACTAAACTTCAGACGTATCCCTTCACTCAAAAATTATGGAAAAAGCCTCGCGTTAGTTGAAAACTTTCTATTCTCATATAGGATGAGACCCGATGAGATTTCCTTAAATACTATAAAGATGTGTCTAGAAGAAGAAATTAAAAGAACATGGAAAAGAGATGAAGATCTTCGCAAGATACTACCGTTTTATCGAGGATTTTGAACGTCTTCTTATCAGAATATCCTTGCAAGTCCCTTTGAACATTTCCTCAAGTTCTGGTTCCACTTCTGTCTCAGAGATTTTGATGGATAACTCTTTTAATTCTTTCGTGTCCTGAGTAGGTAAATTTATAAAGTTAAGCAGATTTTCTGGGTCTTTTCCATATAGAATGCAGTCCTTTAAATATGCTCTGCACCAGTGGTGCATCCATAAATCTGCTATTATCGAAAAATCTACCATTGGTACAGTCTTTAATTGTAAAAGAGGATTAAACACTAGCCTCATTTCACCTTCCACTATCAGACCAGTACAAATGAAATCCATTAATATATCATACCAAGCTCTTCTAACATACACATCTGGATGGTAAATAACTGATGAATTCTCATAGATGGTATAAACTTCATTAAGAAGTAAAGCACCCTCATTTTGCTTAATACTTTGCACTTCTGTTGTAAAAGATTCCCAGTCTGAAACATTCGATGAAACAATCGAAATCTCCTTTATGTATGAATGCCAGTCTATCTTCTCTCGTTGTTCTTGCGAGGTTTTAAGGATAGCATGTCGCTTAGCCAGTATAATTGCATAAGGCGAGCATATTATAGTTTCAACAACAGGATCTCTCATCTCATTAGGATAATTAACTGGATATGTAGAAGTCTTGATTCCAGTAAGCTCCTTTATTCATTTACGTAATACATCTATTAATACATCTATTGACTTTACCAATAGATTTATATACTTTTTTGTTTCATGTATATACGGGATGAGAATTTATGACTTCCCAGAGCTCCCATTTCAATTTTCGTTTTGGTTCACCTTACGTTCGCTGTGAAAGGAGGTAGAGCTCATGAGCTCCGTAGGCACGACCGTTAATCCAAGGGATCGATCGCGGCGGGAGTTCCTGAGAACGGCGGCGATTACTTGTGCGGTCGGCGCTACCGTTCTCATGCCTCTTACGAAGGTCCTCGCCGAGGCCAAAACCGAGCCGCTCAACGAGTCTCGCTACCTGCCTAGCCTGCCCGCGCAGAAGGAAAATGAAGGTGTGCTTTTGAGGATGCAGAGAGAGCTTCAGGAATCCCTGCAAAAGCCAATCACGGAAAGGAGATGGGTCATGGTCATCGACCTCAGGAAGTGTGTGGCGTGTCATGCCTGCACCGTCGCGTGCATAGCTGAGAACAGGTCCCCTCCGGGGGTCACATACAGGCCGGTCCTTGAGTGGGAAACTGGTGAGTATCCCAATGTTTCGCGTGCGTTCCTGCCACGCCCTTGTTTTCACTGCGACAACCCTCCATGCGTGCCCGTCTGCCCAGTCAAGGCCACGTGGAAGAGAGAAGACGGCGTCGTCGTCATTGATTACAGCAAGTGCATCGGTTGCAGGTACTGCGTCGCCGCCTGCCCGTATGGAGCTAGGGCTACAGACTTCGGATTTGACTGGGATTCCACGCCCGCTGGACCCGCGACCAACGCTCCCCTGATGAACAAGGAAGCCAAGAGTCTAGTGGATGACTTACCGAGCATGGAATACGTGTCGACTCCATGGTATGGCCGTTGGCGGAGAGCCGATTTGGTGGGCGTGACGAGGAAGTGCCATTTCTGCACACAGAGGATAGACAACGGCATGCTTCCACAGTGTGTTACGACGTGTATGGGCGTCGCGAACTACTTCGGGGACATCAAGAATCCTAAGAGCCTAGTGAGCGAGCTGCTCAAAGAGAACAGGGCCATCAGGTTGAAGGAGGAACTGGGCACCGAGCCTTCGGTATACTACATCGTGGGCCCCGGCAGTGGGGGAACCGACATTGATGTTAAGGACATAGACGCTGCCTTAGATGACTTTGTGAAGGTGTTACTTCAGCGCGAGCTTAAGGTCCCGCTGGGGGTGTCGCTGAAGTGACCAGGAAATATCTTTTCTTGGTAATCCTCCTCGCCATCCTCACTGCAAGCACCAGCTATGGGTGGTATGTCAGGGCGGTTGAAGGGCTCAAGGTAACGGCCCTCTCCCCCTCCTTTACTGCTTGGGGCCTCTGGATAGCTTTCTATATATTTTTCGCGGGTCTCAGCGCCGGTGCTTTCCTCGTTTCTTCCTTGGTGTACGGCTTCAACTTCAAAGACCTGGAGAAGGTGGGCAGGTACGCGTTAATAGTTGCTATTCTCTCCCTCCTAGGCGCTTTCCTCAGCGTCCTCCCAGACCTGGGGAGGATGGACCGCTTCATCTACCTGTATACCAGCCCCAACTTCTCCTCGTGGATGGCGATAGAAGCTTGGATGTACGTGGTCTACGTCTTGATTCTGTTATCAGAGCTTTACTTTGCCTGTCGCACCGACCTGGTAAGGCTGAAGTCAACCACTGTGGGTATAAGGAAAACCCTCTACAGCATTATATCTCTGGGCTCATCAGATTTGAGCGACGGGAGTCAGCTGAGAGACAGGAAGGTTGTGCGAATTCTGGCAATCGTTGGGATTCCGGTCGCGGCAAACGGAGGGACGGGTGCTATCTTCGGCGTCCTTGGGTGGCGTGCGATGTGGTTTGGGGGATATACTCCAATCCACTTCGTGCTCTCGGCTATGCTAAGCGGGGCTGCCTTCCTACTGGCGACTTACATTATCACGAACAGGGCCTTGGGGATAAAGGTTGATTCAGTTGCCACGGACAAACTGAGGGACGTGGTCCTTCTCTTGCTCTTCATCGAATGGTTCTTCGTGTTCTGGGAACTCGTTACCTCCTTCTGGCCAACCGCTCCCCAAGAGAATACTCTCATCGCTTCTCTGCTGGTTCTTGGCCCCTATTGGTGGGTATTCTGGATTGACGAGCTCCTCATCGGGTTCTTGATACCTGCAGCATTGCTCCTCTATAGGCCGCCGAGCAAAGCACCTATCATGGCCTGTATCGCGGGGCTCATGATAGTGCTTGGGATCATCGGTATCAAGTTCAACATAGTCCTGCCTGCACTTAATGAGCTTCCATTGCCGAACATGCCCTTGGACTGGGATATAAAGTCGTCACCTTGGACTTCGATACCGGGAGTCAGCGGGGAGTTGTGGCCCAATCTTGGTGCGGGCCTGCCGTACTTCCCTTCGTTATGGGAGATACTCGTTGAGGTTTCGAGCATATCCCTGTTGATCCTCCTCTATGTTCTGCTGGTGAAGATCATCCCTCTTGAAGAGGTGCTTAAAAAATGAATGGAAATGGAGAGAATTGGCCAAAAGAGAATGAGCCGCAGCGGATGAAGAGAAACGAACTCGCTTCAACGCGCCGAGGGTTCCTGAAATCAGCTGCTTTCCTGGGAGGCGCAGGTGTCCTAGCACTGGTTGCGTTGGATGGCCTGCGAGTGCTGCAGGTTGGTGGCGAGAGCCCTCAGGCGCCCCCTCAATACAGCCCTAACCTCCCAGAGAACACAATTTACAGCGCCTGTCTGCAATGCAATACCCAGTGCGCGATTAAGGTGAAACATCGATCGGATGGGAAGATATCAAAGATTGACGGCAGTCCCTACAGCCCGCTCACAATGCTTCCATGGCTTGACTATGATGTTAGCCCGCGGCTCGCTGCCCCAGTGGACGGGAAGCTCTGCCCAAAGGGGCAGTCCGGGATTCAATCCTACGCCGACCCCTATAGAATCGTCAAAGTCCTCAAGCGTGCCGGTCCCCGTGGCTCGAACAAGTGGCAGACGATCTCTTTCGACCAAGCGATCAAAGAGATAGTCAACGGGGGAAAGCTGTTCGAGAGCATAGGCGAAGACCGATATGTACCGGGGTTCAAAGACGTCTTTGTGCTGAAGGATGCGAAGCTTTCTGCTGCCATGGCAAGCGATGTTGCCTTGATTCAGCAGGGCAAGATGAGCGTAGCCGAGTTCAAGAGCAAGTATTCTTCGTACCTGGATGTTCTGATAGACCCAGATCACCCAGACCTCGGGCCGAAGAATAACCAGTTCGTCTTCTTAGCAGGCAGGATTGAGGGAGGTCGGGACTCCTTTGCACAGAGGTTCACATATGGAGCTTTAGGCTCAGTGAACTGGTTCAACCACACCTCGATTTGCGAACTAAGTCACCACGTTGCCTACCAATGGTCGACCGCTCAGTACACGAGCGGTAAATGGACACCTGGCCCAAACCACGCCAAGCCGAACTACCTAGAGTCGGAGTTCGTCATCTTCTGGGGGACCGGCGCCTTCGAAGCGAACTTCGGACCAACGCCCATCTCCGAACAGATTACCTCCTCTTTGACGTCAGAGGCCAAGAACTTCAAGTTCGCAGTAATAGATCCGAGGTTCAGCAAGACGGCGGCGAAGGCGTGGCGATGGCTTCCAGTGGTTCCAGGGGGCGACCTTCCCCTCGCCATGGCCATGATCCAGTGGATTATCGAGAACAACCGTTACAATCGTGGTTTTCTGCAGAACGCGAACAAGGCAGCGGCTCTTGCTACTGGCCAGAAGAGCTGGACGAATGCGACTTGGCTGGTGAAGATAGGGGAGGACGGGACGCCAGGGCAGTTCCTGAGGGCGGGGGATATTGGTCTGAAGGTTCCCGAAGGAAAGAACGCGCAGGATTACTTTGTGGTTATCTCTAATGGTCGTGCTATCGCATTCGACCCATACGATTCAGACAATATAGTGATAGGAGATCTGTTCGTTGACACGACAATCTCGGGGATACACGTCAAGAGTGCACTGCAGCTTGTGAGGGAGGCCGCTGCAGAGGACACAATCGAGGGCTGGGCCGAGAAGGCTGGTCTGGATCCAAAAGCGATAGTCGAACTCGCAGCTGAGTTCACGAGCCACGGTCCAAGGGCGGCCATCGACTTTTACCGTGGAGCAGTTCAGCACTGGAACGGATACTATACAGCACAAGCCTTAATCATCTTGAACCTGCTGGTCGGAAACCCGGACTGGAAGGGAGGTCTGTCAGTCGGAGGAGGCGCGTGGGACGCGATGGGCACAAAGGCGGGGCAACCCTTCAATCTCGCGAAGCTTCACACAGGCAAGTTGACTCCATTCGGGGTAAAGCTCACGCGTGAAGGATCGTTCTATGAAAGGTCAACACTCTTCGAAGGCTATCCCGCCAAACGGCCTTGGTATCCGTTTACGGGCAACATTTACCAAGAGGTCCTTCCTGCAGCCAAAGCTGGCTATCCATATCCTATCAAGATACTTTGGCTGCATATGGGGAACCCCGTCCAGCTTGCCCCGGCCGGTACAGAGCAGATTGCGATACTAAGAGACACGAACGCGATACCGCTTCTCATTGCTGATGACATAGTTATTGGGGATACGTCTATGTATGCAGACTACATCTTTCCTGACCTGAGCTACCTCGAACGTTGGGCATTCATGGGAGCCCCTCCGAGCGTGGTCACAAAGACATCGTTGGTGAGGCAGCCTGCTGCCATCCCTGTACCAGAAATCGTGACAGTCGATGGGGAGGAGATGCCAATCAGCATGGAGGCGGTAATGATAGCGATTGCTAAGGAACTCAAAGCACCGGGTTACGGCCCAGATGGCTTCGCTCCTGGACTACCATTCAACAGGCCGGAGGATTTCTACTTGAAGGCGGTGGCGAACATAGCTAGCGGGGATGCACCAGGCGACTCCGTGCCCGAAGCAGACCCTGACGAGATTTCGCTCTTCTTGCAAGCGCGACGTTATCTACCTTCAGCCGTCTTCAACCCTGAGAAATGGAAGGCCAGCGTTGGGACCGAGAACTGGGCTCGCGTCATTTACGTGTTGAACCGAGGCGGGAGGTTCGAGTCGTCAGAGAAAGCGTACAGCGGGTCATACCTCAGCCATCCCTTTGGCAAACTGTGGAACATCTATGTCGAACCTATCGCAGCTGGCATCGACAGCATTACCGGCAAGCACTTTTCTGGCGTCCCCCGTTATAGGCCACCGTCATTCAGCGATGGGAGTCCGCTGCCCAACGATGGCTACGCCTTCTGGTTATCCACGTTCAAGGAGATATTTGGCGCTAAACGCACCGTGTCAAACTACTGGTCTCAACTGTTGATTCTGCCGTCCAACTTCGTTCTCATGAATGCGTTAGATGCGAGGAGGTTGGGACTAAAAGATGGGGACATAGTTCGGCTGGTTTCGGCATCCAACCCGACTGGGAGCTTCGACCTAGGCGAGCTGGGGAAGCGCTTCGTCGAGGGTAAGCTCAAAATAATACAGGGCATACGCCCCGGAACCATCGCCGTCTCTCTTTCCTATGGGCACTGGAACTACGGTGCAGCTGACGCAACTGTCGACGGAATCACTATCCCCGGCGACGAACGACGCAGAGCAGGCTTGATAGGGAATCCAGTCCTCCTCCTGGACAAAGTGATGACAGGCGCGTGCTTGACCGATCCCATCGGCGGAAGCGCCAGCTTCTTCGATACAAAAGTGAATGTCGTAAAAGTGCGAGCGCGTGAATGACCGAAAACAAGAACGAGCTTCACGAGTTGCAGCATCGTGCACTTCAAGAGGAGGCAAGGCGCCTGTCCAAGACGCTCGGGCTATTCTTACCTCCTTATCAGAGGATAACAGGAATCAGATTAAACAAAGTTTCGAGCGATAGCAAGGGAGGGCAGATGTTTGCAGGATTTCTCAAGACGTGGTGCTCGCATGAGAAGAAGAGCTCCTGGGCTGATTTTGAGGTGAGGTTGAACTTTGGCTGTGGCGTTGAATCCGTTACAGTCAACGGAAGACATTTGAGAGCACGTGGAAGGAAGCGATAATCTCTCCCATGGCACCTGTCATAATTCTCGCAGGCGGAAAGAGTCAACGAATGGGAAAAAACAAGGCATTCCTAGAATACCGGGGAAGACCATTCATCTCCCTGATCGTGAGAGAAATGTTGAAGGTCTCGGAGGAGTTGGTGGTGGTCATAGGGAGCAAGAGCAGGAGCAAGTTTGAGTCGATGCTGACTGATAGAAGTGTTAAGTTCGTCAATGATGAGCATCAGTTTGCCAATCCGCTTGGAGGAATGCTGAGCGGATTCAATCAGATAAGCCAAGATTACGCGCCAATCATCCCGTGCGATTCTCCTCTGATAAATTGTAGGGTCGTCGAGTTCCTCTTCGGCGAGGCGCGGCATCACTCTGCAGCAGTTTCGATCTGGGATGAAGAAGACAGGATGCATCAATGCTATGATCAACTGTAAGGTTATTCTTCTCTTGTCCATAATCTTGTTTCTATGGTCTTGAGTCATGAATTGTGCGCCTGTTGTAAACTTATCTATGAACCACTCAACACATGCCTCCCAATTGTGACCAATCCTATTACTCCTCCCGCTTACTGTTCGAATATAATTCTCCTTTCTTTCAAGCGCTTTCTTGAAATCTTCCTCGCTTATTGAAGCGTGGTAGTAAAAGTTGAACCTATTGAAGAGTTTAACTTCTTTAATTTCTGGATAAAGTTGCATCGCTCTTTTTAAAGCTGTTTCAAGCTCATACTCGGAGCAATCAAGCTTGTTCTGTAAGAATTCAAAGCTTATTAAATCATTAAGTTTTGATGCCTCAATTAGTTGATCTCTTATTATGTGTATTCTCTGCATTATCGGGCTTGAGTTAGATTTTTCAACTAGAGCAATCTCAGTTCTTTGAATAGCCTCTTCTATCGCTTTCTCTCTTTGCTTTGATGAATCGAGCTAAGTTATTAAAAACTCTCTTTGAAAGGAGTTTCTCCATAACCTGTTCTATAGCCTCGAACATAAACCAAACCCTTTCTCTCAAGCCTTCTCATATTTGTCATCACATCTGGAAGATTGATTCCCTTTTCCTTAAGAGCCTCAGCTATTTCCTTAGAAAAGAAAGCACTATTCTTATTCCTTTCAAGAAATTCGTAAATTATCTTTGTCTTGCTCTCTTTTGAAGGCTTCTAATTTCTTTATTGTATTTAACTTTGACGGCGGGGAGTCCCCATCTGTAAGTGTGGGGATGAAGGCCGATAAGCTTATATTTTTTCTCGTTGTGTTTATCATTGTCTGCTTGGCTGGCAGACCTAGTAGGCATGGGACAGGCCGAAAGAGACGCCTGCTGAGGGCAAGACCTCCGTAACCCACCTTCCACACGGGATTCCCGAAACGGTCTCACCTGCCGAGACCTCCGCTGTGGGTGAGTGGAGATCGAGTCTGTCCGTGGAAGCAGGAAGCCACCTGCGAAAGCTGGTGGTAGTTCACCAAAACGCATTCCCTGAAACTCAATTGAATCCTTATCCTCAGGCTTAAGAATGTAGAGGTGATATTTTCTCAGGTTATGAGTTATTCCACCTCTTCCCTTGAAAATTCTCTGTGCTTCCATGAATGGCTTATCTGTTCTTAGAATCGCTCCTTCTCTCCAAAGCCTGTATAACATACCTTCAATAGCTTTCTTATTCAAGCCCGCCTCCTTAATAACATCGTTAAATGACCTTGGCTATATGAGGGTTGGACAGCGGCTCCCAAATAGATAGATTTTTATAGATGTTTAGTGTATTAAAGAATGTATGAACGTGCCCGATATGTGGTGGTAAATTGGCACCGAATGGGCACGTCTAAACATGCTCAGGATGAGGGGATTTTCCGTTGACCCAGAAAGCCCTCTATGAAATTGAGGGGGAAGGGACGAAAATCCATGAATCCCACAACGGTTCAAACCTAGAAGTGAAATAGATTTACTACGCAAAAACCGAGCAAATATTTTAGCGACTTTTAGCCAAAAAAGAGCTCAATTCTGGCTATTTTTAGTCTTTAGATATAGTGCGGGGGGTGGGATTTGAACCCACGAACCCCTCAAGGGAACGGATCTTGAGTCCGTCGCCTTTGACCTGGCTCGGCCACCCCCGCAACTAAGTATTAAAGGGTTTGTCTATCTTTTATTTTTTCCTCTGCACTTCTGCTTAAGAGTGGTGTTTACTATCTTTTTGTTATTTCTTGATTTGTACTAGTGTGTTAATAAATTATAAGTGAGGTTAATGTTTTTAAGTATGTTTTCTATATAAATATTGGTGTGTATAAATATGGATGTGTTTGGTGTTAAGGAGTTTCTTAATTTTGATGGGAGGAAGGTTGCGGTTTACAGGTTAGATAGGTTTGAGGAGGTTGGTGTTAAGGGTGTTTCAAGGCTTCCGTTTACAATTAAAATTCTCTTAGAGAGTGTTCTCAGGAATATCGATAATAAGGTTGTGACTGAGGAGGACGCTGTAGTTCTTGCTAGGTGGCCTAGTACTGTGGGGTCTAAGGAGATACCATTCTTTCCTGCTAGGGTGATATTGCAGGATTTTACTGGTGTTCCAGCTGTTGCTGATTTGGCTGCTATGCGGTCTGCTATGAAGAAATTTGGTGGTGATCCGCGTAAGGTTAATCCAATAGTGCCTGCGGATTTGATCATTGATCATTCTATTCAGGTTGATTATTATGGGACTAATTATGCTTTTGCTTTGAATTTGGAGAAGGAGTTTGAGCGTAATTATGAGCGGTATGTGTTTCTTAGGTGGGCTCAGAAGTCGTTCAATAATTTCAGGGTTGTTCCACCGGGTCGTGGTATAATACATCAGGTGAATTTGGAGTATCTTGCTAAGGTTGTACAGTTGCATGATCATAATGGTGATCTTGCAGTCTTTCCTGATTCTGTGTTGGGTACGGATTCTCATACTACTATGATTGCTGGTATTGGTGTTTTGGGCTGGGGTGTTGGTGGTATAGAGGCTGAGGCTGTTATGCTTGGTCAACCATACTATATGTTGGTGCCTGAAGTTGTTGGTGTGAAGTTGGTTGGTGAATTACCTGAGGGGGCAACGACTACGGATTTGGTTCTTACTATAACTGAGTTATTAAGGAAGAAGGGTGTTGTTGGAAAGTTTGTTGAGTTTTATGGTCCTGGCGTGAGTAAGCTGAGTGCTCCTGATAGGGCAACGATTGCTAATATGTCTCCTGAGTATGGTGCTACTGTTGGATTTTTCCCTGTTGATGATGTGACGTTGGAGTACTTGAGGGTTACTGGTCGTGATTATGAGTTGATTAAGCTTGTTGAGTGGTATACTAAGATGCAGGGTATGTTTAGGAGTGATGACATGCCTGATCCTATTTACAGTGAAGTGATAGAGTTTGATATGAGTACTGTTGAACCATCGATAGCGGGTCCGAAAAACCCAGAAGATAGAATATCGCTTTATAAAGCAAAGGAGGCATTTCTAGAAGTATTGATGGAATACCTTAAGACTAAAAAGTTGTCAAGTACTGACGGTGGGGGTGATGTAATTAATGTTTTATCGCCTGTTAAGGTTCAAGTTGGAGATTATGAGGCAACAATATCCAATGGGTCTATAGTTATAGCGTCTATAACGAGCTGCACTAATACTTCAAACCCCTCAGTGTTAATAGGGGCTGGTCTTTTAGCTAAAAAGGCTGTTGAGAGAGGGTTGCGTGTGAAGCCGTACGTTAAAACAAGTTTTGCACCTGGATCGAGGGTTGTTACTGAGTATCTTAAATCCTCTGGATTGTTGCCGTATCTTGAAGCGCTCGGTTTTCATGTTGTAGGATATGGATGCACGACGTGTATTGGTAATAGTGGACCGTTACCTAATTCGATTGCTAAGGCTATAGTTGATAATGATCTTTTCACTGTTGCAGTATTGAGTGGTAACAGGAATTTTGAGGGGAGGATTCATCCGTTGGTTAGGGCAGCTTATTTGGCATCTCCGATGTTAGTTGTGGCTTATGCTCTTGCTGGAAGGATAAGCATAGATTTTACAAAAGAGCCTATAGGTTATGATCCAAATGGTAACCCTGTATATTTAAAGGATATATGGCCATCGCAAAAGGAGATTAGAGAAACGATAGAGAGGTCAGTAAGACCGGAGATGTTTAAAGAAAAGTATGCTGATTTGTTTAAAGGTGAAGAAAGATGGGAGAATTTGCCAGTACCTGAGGGTGATCTATATTCATGGGATGCAAACTCAACGTATATTCAAGAGCCACCGTTCTTTAAAGATATGCCATTGGAGCCACCTAAATTAAAGGATATAAAAGGAGCTCGCGTGCTCGCATTACTAGGTGATCGTATAACTACTGATCATATCTCACCTGCAGGGTCTATTTCAAAGGATGGTCCAGCTGGTCGTTATTTAATAGAGAGGGGTGTGAATCCGATGGATTTCAATACTTATGGTGCTAGAAGGGGTAATCACGAGGTTATGATAAGGGGTACTTTCGCGAATATTCGTTTAAAGAATTTATTAGTTCCGGGAGTTGAAGGAGGGTGGACGATACACATACCTTCCGGAGAGAGGATGACAATTTATGATACTGCGATGCGTTATGCTAGGGAAAACACACCGCTCATAATACTTGCTGGTAAACAGTATGGTGCAGGGAGTTCAAGGGATTGGGCTGCAAAAGGAACATACTTGCTTGGTGTAAAAGCGGTAATAGCAGAGAGTTTTGAAAGAATACACAGGAGTAATTTGATAGGGATGGGGGTCCTTCCTCTGCAGTTTAAAGATGGTCAAAGTTGGAAATCATTAGGACTCACAGGTTTTGAAGTATATGACATAGAGGGGATCTCAGAGGGATTAGTGCCGAGGAAAGAGTTAACGGTAACTGCTAAAAGGAATGATGGTAAGATAGTGAGGTTTAATGTGATCGCAAGATTAGATACTGAAATAGAGGTTGAGTATTATAAGCATGGAGGAATAATGCAGTACGTTCTGAGAAAAATAATTGATGAAACTTTGAAAAAATAATTCCCTCAATTATTAAATTTTTAGAAAGGCTAATGTAATAATTGTTAGTGCTAAACTAAATATGATAATTTCTATTGTGATTTGTTTGTAGGTTTCTTTTATTGTTGGGTCTAACGTTCCCATACTCTCTTTGTGAGTATTTTTGAGGCTGTATTCAATGTAGAATCCTTTAAAGGATTGTAATAATCCTAAGTATCCAGAGAACATGAGGAATGCTATAAATACTAGCATGAGTGTTGTTGGTAGTTTTAGATAGAAAAAGTAGTAGATGTATAGTGAGAAGAGTAATATTGCACTTCCGTATGTGCCTTGTATGATTCTTTCTTTTTTGCCTATGTTTTGTGTTTTCTTTTTTGTCATATTTCAAATTGTACGCTTGCAAGGTTTTTGAGTGATTTTTCGTAGAGTTCGCTGTTCATGAATACTGGTAGTTCTGTTAGGTATATGAGTTCTTTTTCACTCCACCATGGTCCTTCAAGCCAGATTGCTGCTCTACATACTGGAATGCCGCCGGCCTTTTCTGTGATTGCTTGTAACGCTTTCATTGTTCCTCCCGTTGAAACTATGTCATCGAGTAGGCATACTTTTTTTCCTTTTATTCTGAGGACGTCGATATCATCTAGTACAAGTTGTTGTTTTTCTGCTGTTGTTATGGATTGTACTTCTATGGAAATGTAGCCGCTCATGTAACCTTTTACACCTTTTCTTGCTGCTGCGAAGAATTTATGTCCTAATTCTCTTGCTATTACGTGTGCTAAGGGGAATGCTTTTGCTTCTGGCGCTATTAAGATTTCAGGGTTGCATTGTTCTTTTATTTTTTTGGCTAAAAGTTTTCCTGCCTCTTCTACAAAGTTGATATCTCCTAACACTATTTCACCTATTGATGCTATCCATAATCCTTCTGAAACTTGAACTATCGGTAATTTACGTTCAAGTGATCCTACGCGCGTAACGTATTCTTTCTGACCTTGGTATAATATTACACGTGGAAGTTGCATGCATATCCCTTAATATCATATTTTGTATTATTTAAAAAGATGAGTATACAGGAATGTGTAAATTTTATTTAAATTCTTAAATTTTGATGAGGGAGTCGATAGTATATTGAGTTAAGCTTCGTGTTGAAATTTCATTAGAGAGTAATTCTATGAAGGTGTTTAGTTCAATATCTTTTGCTTCTTTTCCTCCTCTGGCTCTTATAGATATTTTTCCAGTTTCTGCTTCTTTTTTCCCAACTATTATAATGTATGGTATACTTTGATCGTAAGCGTTCTTAATCTTTTTGTTTAATGTGTCTGGACTGAGGTCCACTGTAGCACGGATATTCTTTGATTCAAGTAGTTGTGTAATTTTCATTGCGTATTCGTTTTGTGCATTTGTAATGGGTATAACTGTGACTTGGATTGGTGAAAGCCATGTTGGTAATCGTCCGCTGAAGTTTTCTATAATTATTGCCATGAATCTTTCTATGCTGCCAAGGATGGCTCTGTGAACCATGACCGGTCTTTTAGGCTTGTTATCCTGATCTATATAATATATGTCAAACCGTTCTGGGAGCGCAAAGTCCACTTGTATTGTTGAACATTGCCACCATCTACCTAAATTATCTCTAAAATCAACATCAATCTTTGGACCGTAAAACGCACCCTCACCTTCCTTTACTTCATAATCCATCCTAATCTCGTAAAGGGCTTCTTTAAGAGCTTTCTCTGCTTTTCTCCACTGTTCGTCAGTACCGATGCTATGTGCTGGTCTTGTGCTGAGTGATATTTTTACATCATCCTTTTTGAACCCAAATAAGCTTAGGATTCGAGTGACCTCATTTAATATATTTTTCACTTCATCTTTCACTTGGTCTTCTCTAAGAAATGCGTGTCCATCATCCTGGGTGAATCCTCTCAATCTAAGAAGTCCATAGAGCTCACCTTCTTGCTCCCATCTGTAAACAGTACCAAATTCAGAGAGTTTAAATGGTAAATCTCTGTAACTCTTTAATGAACTCTTGTATATAAGAATGTGCCCAGGGCAGTTCATCGGTTTAACACCGTACTTTTCATCTTTTACATCGAAAATGATCATCCTATCTCTATAATACTCATAATGTCCGCTCATCTTCCATAATTCCACTCTATACACGTGTGGTGTGCTCACTTCCATGTAATTAAGATTCCTATTAACTTCCCGCATTAAGTTAATCAGTTCTTGCCTTATTATCGTGCCTTTAGGATGGAACAGTACAAGACCAACACCAGCATCTTCATGGAAACTATAGAGATCTAGCTTTCTGCCCAAAACGCGATGATCACGCTTAACAAGCTCTTCACTGTATTTTAGATAGTTATCTAACTCTTCCTTAGAACCAAAAGCTATTCCACTGACACGCAATAATCTTACATCCGGACTTGGATTATGAGCTGAAATGTTAGTTATTTTTACAACAACTTGCTGTGGAAAAGAACCAAAATTCCATGAACCTTTTAAAAGACTCGAATATCCATTAACAGAAAGCGCGCTGACCTTAACATTTCCATAGATTTCAAAGACCTTAGAGCGATTTCTTTTAAGATTATTCTCTTCTTCAGGTTTTAACGTATTAACTATGACACTAAATCCATTATCGTTCACCCATTTTTCAATACGCATTGCATCCTCTTCCTTTAACCATTCTTCAGCTATAAAATCACAATAGAAACCTTGATCGAGAACCCCACACACTAAAGGTACCACTCTTCTAAAATTGCTGACTGCTCTTTCAACTAGCACAGCGGCAATAGCCTGAACCTCAGGCCTTATGTTTGGAGCGTACCTAACACCTCACCTCTCTCAATGACACAATAATATTTAAACATAATCTACCATCTTCATATTTAAACATTTTTATTAAATAATCACCGATTCTTGTTCACAATCACACTTTCTCTTAGTACAGGTTCAACCCACCATATAAGAATCGATAGTATAAGTGGTGAGTACAAAGCTATAAATACAAAGCACACTTAACACATATAGGGGATAATTTACGTCAACAGCTAAACTCTTCGATGAACTTTATAGAGATTATGATAAATGGTATGAAAGAAATATTATAATAGCAGAGTCTGAATCCAAACTTGTAAAGTTAATGATGAAAGATGCTCCAAAACCGTCTATTGAGGTAGGAGTAGGCCCTGGATTCTTCGCCTTAGCAGCTAACATTGATACTGGTTTAGATCCTTCTATTAATATGCTTAAATTAGCTAAAGATAGAGGAATAGACAACCTAATTTTAGGAGTTGGAGAACACATGCCTTTAAGAGATTCTACCTTCGGTTCTACACTCATAGTTGTCACCTTATGCTTCGTTGATGATCCACTCACTGCTCTTAAAGAGTCTTATAGAGTTCTTAGGAGAGGAGGATACATTGTAACATGTATCATCCCACGTGACTCTCCATGGGGAAAATACTATTCTGATTTAGGAGTAAAGGGTCATAGATTTTACTCTAGGGCTAAATTCTATACTATTAATGAGGTTATAGAGATGCTTGAAATCTCAGGTTTCAAGATACTAGATTTTGGAGGTACTCTAAGCACTTCTCCAAACGAAGCCCCTAGAGTTGAAGAACCCTCAACAGATATCAATGGTAAGAACTTCATATGCATTAAAGCTATAAAGTAGTGAATCCTGAACTTCACTTAGAAGATATGCTGTAGCCCCAATTATGGTATGGTCCATTGCCTTAATTATTCTAACTCCTCAGATATATAACTTGATAAAAACTTGTACATAGTGAAGAAGCATTCATACTTAAAGATTCTGAAAGTTATGACGTTTAAACACCTTCTCATCCCTGAACTATACTGCAGGGGACTGTAGAGTTAGTAGCTATAAGAACCTCAAATGTCTACTAGGATTGAAGATACTTACTACAAGATTATAACGAATTATAACGAAAAACAAATTCTCTAAAATCTCTTCCATGACAATTGTGATCTTATAAAATGACGAACTTCCAATTGTTAATCACTTTAGTTTGAAAAGTGTTTAAAATATTTTAAAGCCCCGGGCGGGGTTTGAACCCGCGACCTGCCGCTTACGAGGCGGCCGCCCTGCCAGCTAGGCCACCGGGGCACCAATTTTTTAATATTATTATCATTATTTTAACTTTCTGTCTTTTAGGAGCAAGATCTCCACGCTAAAGAAGAACATGCTTCAAATCCTTATAGGTATTCTATAATCCTGCGCTCACTAATTTTTTCTTTTTTCCTTTATAAGCTTTTTTGAACTTTTTATAAGTTTGTTTTTGTTGATCTATAAAAGAAGGTTGAGTTTATAGAATATCCATAAGGATTTGAAACTTACTGAGCTATGGGTCTTTTTTTTTCTCATCCTAACATTCATGCTTCTGTCTACTTTTTATTTTCGGATGGCTTATGGAAAGGTTCAGTTATAGATATACGTTCTCTAAAAGGGCTGAAAGGTTATGCAGGGGTTGGGGTGTGGTTTGATGGGCTAAATGTTTTGAGAAGTTTTATTGTTGAGTGTGGGCTTTATTTCCTAATCTTAATATAACCTGAATAAATAATGGTTTCAGATTTGAGGTTTCTTGTGGTGATGACTGTTGATGTGTATACTATGGCGAACCTGTAAGGGTCGGACAGCAGCTCTCAAATAGATAGATTTTTATAGATGTTTAGTGTATTAAAGAATGCATGAACGTGCCCGATATGTGGTGGTAAATTGGCACCGAATGGGCACGTCTAAACATGCTCAGGATGAGGGGATTTTTCGTTGACCCAGAAAGCCCCCAATGAGGTTGAGGGGGAAGGGACGAAAGTCCATGAATCCCACAACGGTCGGTTTTGTGGTATTTTTTTATTCTTGGTAAAACCCAGGAGAAGTAAAGCTAAAGGTGGAAATAGGAGGGTCATGAGTGTTGGTGCTTATTAGTGGAGGTGGAATCAGCTATGTTTTGTATCTCTTAGGTTTTTCTGGGATTAAGCCTTGGGGTCTGAATATAAGTACTAAAACCACCACTATTCCTAAAAGAATGTAGTTTAGCCAAACCACGTCGAATGGCATAAAACCCATGAGCACGTACTTGTAGTATATTATCAATTTATACACGGTGTAGAACATGGCTGTTCCAGCGGCTACTCCTAAGCTATTTCCAACACCGCCAAGAAGAATCATCAGCCACGGTAGGAATGTCCAGTAAAATCTGAAAAAGGTGGGAGTGACTGATCCCGAATACAAAACGAAGAGTGCTCCTGCTACGCTGATCATAATTGATCCTATAATCATCGCCGTAAGTTTGTATCGTGCTATGTCTTTTCCAAGCGCTGCTGCTGCAACTTCATTATCCCTTATTGACCTTAAGACTCTCCCAAATGGCGTCTTAATTAGATACTCGGAATAAATGAAGATGATAATTGCAATTATTGCTATTGTTAGGGTTGAGGCTACAAATCTCCAACCACCAGCCCAAGCCCATACGTCTGGAACATTTACACCGGGCGGTCCTCCTACAAGGGGTTCATATGCTGTTCCTATTACATTGAGAATCTCTCCGAAGGCTAAGAAGGTTATAGCCAGATAATCTGCTTTAAGTCGGACTGTTGGAAGCGATAGTATAATTCCTAAGACGGCCCCCACACTCGCAGCCATAATTAACATTATAATAAGTAATATGATACCGTAGAGAGGTTGTGCCGCTATATACTCATTTACCTTTGTAACGATAATGATGTTGTCAGTGATTATGTTAAGTCCAGATATGTTTATACCGAGCATCCAAGCGGCCAAATTGGTCGATAAAGCCCCTACAGTGAACGCTCCTGCAGCGACCCAGAAAACAGTGCCGAAGTTGGGGATTCCAGTAAAGCCATACTCAATGTTCAAACCCAAATTTAGTATTAGATATATGGCAAATATGGCTAACAGATCTAACAAAAAGAGCGAGACGGCTTCAACAATCATTTCGCCACTCTCCTTTTTCTAACTATTTCTACTAAACCGCTGGGGAAGGCAATTAACGTTATGGAAAGAATGATTAATGGTATTGCAGGTCTATATGGGACAACCCATGCCCCTATGGTTTTTGCCAGGCCCAGCGTTCCAAGTAACTCTGCAAACCCCAGCAAAAAACCTCCTAAAAAGGCTCCATAAATTTCCTCAAGTCCTCCGAGAATACTGGCACAGAACATGGCAGCTATCAATAATATTCCGATTCCAGGATCTATTTGGGTCCAGAGTGGCAGAAGAGCTCCACCGAGGCCTGCGAGCCCTCCAGCGATAAACCATGATACCATCAGGGTGAACCTTGTATTTATACCTATGACCTCAGCGAGCACCTGGTTCTCCATCGACGCTCTAAGGGCTATTCCTAGATAAGTCCGATTAAGCACAAAATGCAAAACAGCCGCGCTTACTGCAAGCAAAGCTATGGATGTTATAAAAACTCCAGGAAAGCCCATTACCGTAAAATCTAACTTTATTAATGAGACAACTCTCGAAGGAATCTTTAAGGCAGTTTGCAGGTAATCTGCATAAGCATTTAGCACTCCATACACTATAACATCAAAAGCGAGAGTGCCGATCATAAGCATGGTTATTGAAGATCCTCGTTTCCTCATAGGTTCAAGGATTACAAAGAAGAGGGATAAAGCTACTAAACCGCCCATAACAAAGGAAGCAGGCAAACTAAGATAAGGGTTTATCCCTATAAGTCTTGTCAAGCTATAGGTTACGTAAGCGCCTAAAGTAGCTAGGGATGCGTGCGCAAAGTTTGGAACTTTAGTGGTTTTATAGAGAAGAGTAATTCCGACGGCTAGAAGTGACAGAATGGATGAGTAAGTTACAGCGTCCATCAATGGCGCAAATTCTATCAAGTTTAATCACACTCCGAGATAAAGCTTCATAAGTTTTTCCTCAGCTGTAAGTTCAGAAGGTGTTCCCTCAAAGTTGATTCTTCCGCTGACAAGTAGGTAGGTTTTATGAGCTATTTCAAGGGCTTTTTTCACGTTTTGTTCCACTAGCACTATGCTCAATCCAAGTTCTTTATTAATTTCAGCTATGCTCCTTAGTAGATTGCTGGAGTATAGTGGGGAAAGTCCGCTGGTAGGCTCATCTAATAGGAGTAATTTTGGTTTCCTTATTAGGGATATTGAGATAGCTAGCATTTGTCTTTCTCCTCCACTTAGAGTTAAAGCCCTTCTTTTTAAGAATTTCTTTAGATCGGGGAAGAATCCAAAAATGGTGGAGAAGGCCTCATTAATGTTCGTGATTCTAGCCATTTTGGCTGCTATTTTCAAATTTTCTTCCACGGTTAAGCCTGCAAATATTCCTTGTAACTGCATAACGTATCCTATCCCCATATTAGCTATCTTATGTGGTGATAATCCAATCAACTCCTCTCCGTCCAGTTTTATGGAACCGGAGAATACATCGGCAACTCCAAATATACTATTGAGTAAGGTGGTCTTTCCAGAGCCATTTGGTCCTAATACTGTTACTATTTCCCCCTTCCTACAATTTATTTTGACATCATATAATACATGCAATTTTCCATAGCCGGAGTTCAGCGAATTTACTTCCAGCATTTTCATTCACCTAAATATATTTTTTTCACAGTTTTATCTTCAACCACGTTTTTAGGATCACCATCGTAAATAATCTTTCCTTCAGACATAACAAATACATGGTCGACGTATTTTAAGGCAACATCAAGTCTATGTTCTATAATTAGAAATGTTATTCCAAGCTGATTTCTTAGAGTATTCAAATGAGAAAATATTTCGTGGGCTACTTTCAGGTTTACACCGGCTATTGGCTCGTCTAAGATTAACGCTTCAGCCTTTGACATCAAAGCCCTTCCTATCTCAAGGAGCTTCAGTTGAGCTGCGCCCAGCGACCAAGCTTCTCTATCCCAAACATCTTCCATACCTAACATTTGAAGTATCTTGAGGGCCTCATCTATAGCCTCTTTCTCTACATTTGACCAGTATCTCCTATTTAGGTGTTTAAAAAAACTCTCACCGGGATTATTTCTATACGCGACTAATAAGTTCTCAAGCACACTCATTTTTGAGAATGGAGCAGGTATCTGAAAGGTTCTCACAAGCCCACGTTTGTAGATCAAGTTCATTGGAAGCCCAGTTATATCCTCACCTTTAAAGTAAACCCTGCCTGAATCAGGTTTATAATATCCGGATATAACATTGATTAACGTTGTTTTTCCACTTCCATTAGGACCTGCAAGTAAGGACACCAATTTTTTCTTCACCTTTATGGACACATCGTCTACCGCTCTCAATCCTCCGAACTTCTTTACAACAGAATCTGTCACGAGGATGTCATCATTAGAATTGTTTAACTGGTCATGTGAAGAAGTTGATTCTAACTTCATAAAGCTCCCTCAATAAAAAAAATAGGGAATATTTAAATTTGTTCCAGCCATGTCAGCTTTCCGGTCGCTGACTCGTAGAGGGCCACTCTTACCCACTCAGGTTTTCCGGCAACAATTTTAATCGCATAAAACGCTTGATCCATGATTTCCCTGTCGCCGTTAGGCAATAGCGCAGGATTTCCCAATGCTCCATAAAAGTGATTGGCTACGTATGGTACAACTGATCTTATTGCCTCTCCATCATATTTACCCGCGGCGAGTATGGAGAGGGCTGCTATCCAAGCGTTATCGTAAGCTCCGACTGCATATATGTCTGGTGTTTCTCCTACCTTGTTTTTGTATACCTCGACAAATTTTAAGTATTGTTCCGTAACTGGGGCTTCAAAGTTCACAGAGATCAATTTCACCTTTGATGCTATAGTTCCAGCTTCATTTAATACAACAGTGGAATATGCATATGTATCAGGTCCGAACCACGTGTATTCAAGTAACGGACTCTTCCTTCCTTCTGCCTGCTGGAGGAATAAAGCTACATCCTCCCACATGTTAGCGAATAAGGCTATTTCGTCTTTCGAATACTTGGTCATCTCAGCTTCCAAAAGCGAAAGTTCTGTGGTGAAAGTTTTTGTCCCTTCCTCATAAGAGATTTTATATACCACCTTTCCTCCTGCCTTCTCGAATTCTGATATGAATGCTCTCTCTATCGCTTCTGAATACGTGACCTTAGCCGTAATTATTGCTATCTTCTTGTACCCCATACTTAGAATGGCTTTGGTCATAGCCACTCCTTCAGCTTCACATGAGGGAAGGGTTCTGATTATATAGCTTCCTTCATCAAAACCTTTTCCGATTGACCCTCTATCAGCAGTTGAAGCTGAGGACAATGTTACTATTTTATTTGCGTCTACATAAGCACTTATGCCTCTGAGTTCTCCACTCGTTAATCCACCTACAAGCACCTTAACTCCCTTAGCTGCCAATGCTTGAACCTTTGAAAGTGCTACATCAGGTTTAGTTTCAGTGTCCTCGATTAGAAAAGTAAACTTTACAGGGATCCCCGCTTTAGTAACAAAGTCATTTATGTCACTCTGGGCAATTTCTATTGCATACTTCTCTCTTGTGCCGAAACTTCCAAAAGCTCCAGTAAGTGCTAAGGGAGCGCCAATCAATATTTCCCCCTTGAGACCTGTAGGCCCCGTAACAGCTGGCGGCACCGTAAGCATCGTTACAGCATAACCAAGTGCAGCTCCGATTATCAAAACAATGATAAAAGACGCTATTAAAATTTCCTTTCTCAAGATTATTACCTCATTTTCGAATTTAAGTACCAAAGTATTTAAAACTTTCTATTTTGGTTATGGAATTTGCTGATCTCCTCAGCTTAAAGTTTCAGCTAACTGATTTTTCTTTCTTTAAGCACAGGAAAAGTGTGAAAACTTCTTCTAAAGACTCAGCTTCTTAAGCTTTTAGGTTAATAGTTAAAGCCTACGTGAAATTTATATAACAGACGTTTTGAAACTTCTAGAGGTTGTTGCAGGCCTCATATACAGCGAGATATGTTTAAGCTTTGTTGGAGACTATTGACTGATAAAGAAACCTGAGGTTTGGCCGACGATTGCTGGTAGTGGCACCGTTTTCATTGTTTCACGATCCTCCACTCAATTTGCCATTTGTAATGGGTGGTTTAGGTCATGGTGATTAAATAGTCCAAACGAGTATTTTGTGGTTGGTGAGGGGGGACCTACAGGTGGATTAAGAAGTATGGAGAAATCGTTTGCGCTTTTGCTTTATAATATTTCAAGAATTGATGAGGATGTTTAGGTTAGTAGTGATATTATTTTCATTGGGTTGTAGATAATGTTTAAATAGTCTTTTCTCTTTTAGTGTATGAAGAATAGGTTCGGAGAAATGATGTTGGGAGAAAAGAATTACTTGTTGGATTTATCCTCGTTGACAGGTGAGGGAATAAATGAGCTATGTGTAGGTGGGCGGTTTTCTGGTAAGGTGTACGTGCATTTGGGTTTCTTTAGGATTATAGATGCGCCTGAAGAGGCCATTTCCTATTCTATCATATTAGAGAAGTTATACAATTTTTCGAAGGATACTGAGCTCTTTACTGTCGAGCTTACTGATTATATGCCTAAAGGGCTTTCTTACAAGGATTTTAAGGAGAATAAGAATCATTTTCTTATAAATGTTGCTAAGGATTTGGGATTGGGTATAATTACGAACGATAGTACTTTGGTATCTATGGCTCAGTCTGTTGGAATAGATGTGATTAAGGCTCCGTATAAGAGTGTTTTACCTTCGTTTACAAGATTTTTCGAGGAAGATGTGATGTCTGTTCATCTTAAAGAGGGTGTTCCGCCTATGATTAAGCGTGGTAAACCTGGTGAGTGGAGGCTTGAGTATATAAATACTGAGCCGACTACTCGTGGTGAATTGGAGGCTTTATTGAGGGAGATTCATGAATATTCGGTGTCTGCATCTGAATCTGTAAAGGAGATTGCAAGGTCTGGGTCGTTGATAGCCCAGGTTGGTCACTATAGGGTGGTGTCTACAAAGCCACCTCTAAGTGATGGAATGGAGATCACGATTGTTAAACCTTTGAGGAAGTTGAGGTTGAATGATTATCGAATTTCTAAGAGGTTGCTTGAGAGGTTTGAGAAGAGGGCTGAGGGTATTCTTATTGCTGGTGCTCCTGGTATGGGTAAGACTACTTTTGCTCAGGCTCTTGCTGAGTTCTACTATGAAAAGGGTAAGATTGTGAAAACTGTGGAGTCTCCTAGGGATATGCAGCTTCCTCCTGAGATAACGCAACTTTCGAAAACTTATGCTACTTCTGAGGAGCTTCATGATGTTCTTTTGCTCTCGAGGCCGGACTATACTATTTATGATGAGATGAGGGATACTAAGGATTTTGAGCTTTTTACGGATCTGAGGTTAGCTGGTGTGGGTATGGTCGGTGTTGTTCATGCTACATCACCTATAGATGCTGTTCAAAGGTTTATTAGTAGAGTTGATTTGGGTATGATTCCATCCATTATTGATACTGTAGTTTTTATAAAGAATGGTGATGTTGAGAAGGTCTATACTCTCGAGACTGCTGTAAAGGTCCCCCACGGACTTACTGAAAGTGACCTTGCAAGACCAGTGGTTGTTGTCAGAAACGCTGAAACTGATGAACCTGAGTATGAAATTTATGTATTTGGTGAGAGAACGTTCGTGGTGCCAATAAAGAAGACTGTGTCGAGACAATACCATGTTGCTGAAAAGCAGGTAAGAAGAGTGTTAGGTCGTTATATGCCTGATGATGAAATAACTCTGGAGAGTAATAGTCAGAACAAAATGCTCATTAAAATACCTCCTGAGTACATGCCAATGGTTATTGGTAAGACAAGGAAAAAGATTGACAGAATTAGCAGGCAGACAGGAATTCAAATAGAATTAATGCCGCTTGAATAGTAATCCTTTTCAGTCAGAATCTCTAATATATAATAGAAGATTTATGATAACGTTAAGTAAAAATGATCTAAAATCTTTACAAGAACGTCGTCTTAGAGAGATCGTAAGATTAGCTTATAAGAAAAGTTCGTTTTATCATGAATTATTCAAAAAATCTGGTGTAACGCCTGATGACATTAAGTCTCTTAGCGATCTACGTAAATTACCTTTTACTTCTAAGGAAGATTTTGTGAAAGATTATTGGGGGCCAATCGTTGATAAGAAAATTGCTGAGTGGCATATAACGTCCGGGACTTCAGGAATACCAACTATAGTCGGTTTTACTCACAGTGATGTGAGAATACAAACAGAGCAAGAAAAACGCAATTTACTTACTGCTGGTATTCATAAAGGTGATATAATACTTAATATAACACCTTATGGATTATTCTTTGCAGGTACGATGATCCATGAGGCTGCAGTTCAAATAGGCGCTACTGTAATACCAGCTGGAAAATTACCCTCTGCAGAACAGCATGTGAGGCTGATTGAAATTTTCAAACCTACTGTGATGATAGGAATACCGCAGTATATGTTAAAGTTAGCTAAATCTTATGAGACGATTACTGGTAAAGACCCCAGAAAAAGTTCACTTAGAAGAGCATATGCACTTGGAGAACCATTTCCTAAGAGTGTGAGGCAGAGGTTGGAAAGAGAGTGGAATATTGAGGTTAGAGTAGGCTATGGTCTTACCGAAGCTGGCAGCGGTGCTGAATGTGAAGCCGGTAGAGGTGTGCACTGGCCTGAGGATCATACTATTGTCGAGGTTATTGATCCTAATACTGGTGAGGATCTTGATTTTGGTGAACGTGGAGAACTTGTCTTTACGACACTTACACGTAGAGGCACTGTGGCAATTAGATTTCGTAGCAGAGATTGTTCAGTAGTGCTTGGCAGTGATTGTGGATGTGGATCTGTTTTTGTATGTGTTATGCCGCCTAAATATAGACTGGACGAGTTGGTTAAAATTAAAGGTACTTTGATTAGCCCTTTTGCTGTTGAGGAGGCTCTTATGGGAATGCCAGAAATATATCATTATATGTATGTTGTATTAAAAGATGAAGTAGGTGTAGATAAAGTGCTAGTATTTTTAGAGCTTAATTTTGGTGATACGGATCAAATCAAATCCCAAGTCTTGTCAAGGTTACGCGCGTATACATGGATTTCTGCAGATCAAATTTTTATTGTACCAAAAGAAACCATACCTAGGCTCGGAAGAAAGGAGAAAAGGTTTATAGATCTAAGAAGTGAAACTGTATTTAAAGACCAGGTTCTTAACTTTATAGAACTTTACAAATAATTTAACAAGAAAGCCTAGAACTTCAGTTCTGACTCGGTATGATGAAGCACGGAGCTGAAGTAGAACTTCCCGACTTTAGTCGATGAGAGTGTCAAAAGAAATAATATCTTGTACTAGGTGCTAATGATGGCTTTATTGGGAACTCATGGTTTAAAACGTTTGGATATCGATACATTATCACAGCTTTCAAGCAAATTTAAACATAATATATTGCATGTTCATCTTTAATAACTAATGAAGTTTATATCTTTGTGTTTAGTAAGAAATCATGTGCAGGAAAAGTGCCTTGTTTGTGGCAGGAGTGAAGGAGTTTTAATATACAGGGGGATATGCCTAGATTGTTTTCTCCATGAGAGAAAAATTCTTACGTTCAAAGAAAGGAGGGTTCATTTTACTGTTTGTCCAATATGTGGTGATCATCTTTATAAAGGTTCCTGGAGGCGCTCTAGCAATATATTGTTATTAAAAAATGATTTCAAATCTATGGTATTGTCCAACATTAAAATAGATGCGGAAGATTCAATAATAGATGTAGAGTTTGATGGTGATGTAGAAGATTTTATAAAACGTGCTGGCAATAATAGAATCGATGCTCGTGTTAAGATAAAGTTACATGGTTATAATGTAGTTATAAATCGTGATATTTACATGTACATTGATGTAAAGCATAAAATATGTGATAGGTGTTTGAATGAAATTTCTGGCAATTATGAAGCTGTACTACAAGTGCGCGGTCACATTGATAGAGAGGAGATGAACTTACTATATTTAACGGTTTCTAAGTCGCTTGAAAAAGCATACAAATCAGGTCGTGATTATAGGCTTATAGACCAAAAAGAGGTCGATAATGGTGTGGATTTCTACTTTTCGTCATACAATGAGGCTGTAAGAGTGACCAAAGAGCTCAAGAGACAATTTGGCGGAAACATAACAGAAACAAGAAAATTAGTTAAAATAAAAGGAGGAAAGAGAATAGCACGACACACGATCTTACTAAGAATCACGGAAGATTAAGTAACATCTGCTAATTTTTAAATAATGCATGATTCCCCCTTTGTTCTGACAGGTTTTTCTGATGTCTTGAATGTTCAACACAACTATAAAAATAATTATCTCGTAATAAAAAATATAAAACCTCTTGGTGGATTTTAGATTCTTCTTTGATATTCTCCTACTTTGGCAGGAAAAACTCCTGACCTCTTCAGTAATTGAACTCTTTAGAAGACGAGTTATGTTCATTACAGTTCAAAATAATTCGTATTTAAGCTCATTGACGATTCATCCGACAAGTTAAAACCTTAAGATTTCTTGCTGGATTTAGGTAAATAATATATGTGTGTTTCTGTATTATAGTTAATATGAGTGCGAATGATGGGTCGTCTAGTGAGGAGTTGCGGGTGCCTGCGGAGGGAGAGGTTGTAGGTATTGTTGTTCAGTTGCTTGGTTATGATAGAGTTAAGGTGAAGTGTGATGATTTAGAAATACGGGTATGTCGTATACCTGGTAGGTTTAAGAAGAAGGTTTGGATTAGAGAGGGTGATTATGTGTTAGTTGCGCCTTGGGATTTTCAGCCTAAGACTCGTGGTGATATAGTTCATTATTATACTAAGGATGAGGTTAGAAAGTTAGTTGAACAGGGTTATATTAAGAATATTAAGCCTAGTTAGTAGCCGTGGTCAACAGTTTTGGAATAGATAGGTTTAAATATTTGTTTAACTCTATTAACTCTTTGATGGAAGAAGAACTACTTAGACCAAAAGATGTCGCAAAGAAGTTCGGTATCTCAGTTAAAACGCTCTGGAAGTGGCAGAAGAGGGGCATTATTAGAGCAGTTAAACTCCCAACTGGCAAGCTCCGCTACCCGAGGAGCGAAGTTGAGAGATTATGGAGGCAGTTAAAAGCTACAGGATCCCAGTAGAGGCTCCAAAAGATTTAATCGAAGAATACTTCAAAGTTAAGCAGAAGGCTTTAGATGCAATATTCTCACACGTTAAAATTTCCGAGAAGGCTCACCTTAACTTGAAAGCTGAGGATAGGAGAGAGCTTAGGGATGAACTGCTACGGGAGTGGAAATACTCAAAGCATTACGTTGATTCAGCAATGAACTCTGTCATAGGGCTTGTTAAAGGCTGGATAACATTATATAATAGGGGGAGGGCGAAGGTAAGCCTGAGATAACTAAAAAAACCGTTTACATCAAGAGCACGCTTTTCAGCTTCAGAGATAGCATACTGAAGGTAAGCATTGAACCGAACAAACGTTATCTTGAGGTTGACTTGAGTAAGTGTTCGTGGATTCCAAGAGACTTTGATAAAGTCGGTGGACTACTTATGACTGAAAGTGAGTTGATAATTACGGTTAAGAAGAGGGTTGAGCCCAAGGCTGATAAGTGGGCTTCCTTCGATGTGAACCTGACGAACATAACAGCTTTCATAGATGGTGAGGTTAAGCGCTATGACTTGAGGGGGCTTTACCACATTCATAGAGTCTATGAGGTTAAAAGACAGAGGATACAAAAGTTATCTAAGATTAAGCCCAATACATCAAAGAGACTATTAGAGAAGTACTCTAGACGTGAGGGGAATAGAGCCAAGGACTTCATGCATAAGTTAACCACGCAGATTGCGAGGGAGCTCAAGGAGAAGAACTGCGGAGCAATACTTGAAAACCTGAAAGGTGTAAAGGGGCGAATTCTTAACGGCTCAAGGAAAAATAACAGAAAGCTCTCAAAGTGGAACGCAAGAACATTCCAGTTTATGCTTGAATACAAGCTTAAATGGCTTAACCTACCAGTAAAGTACGTTAGCCCAGCCAACTCATCTAAAACTTGCCCAGCCTGCTCTGGAAGTATGGCTTCCTATCTGGGCAGGATAATGAAGTGCGAAGAATGCGGGTTAACGATGGATAGGGATGTTGTAGCGGTGTTGAACCTTCAGATGCGGGGAATTGGGTTCTCCCAAAGAGCCCTCAACGAATTAATCGAGAGGGAAGGGTTAAGTAGGAATAAAAGCAACAATTCACTATGCATTCCTACTTAACCCAGAACCCTACTATTTTGTTAAACACGTTCCAAGGATCTTCGACTTTTGCTCCTAGAAATTTGAAGTATCTGGTAATGTTAGTTATGTCTCGCAGGAGGTATTCTTCAGCCATTGGGTGTGTGTTTTGTACGCCTTGTCCTAGGTCGATTATTACTAAGTCATCATTGAAGTTCATTATATTAAATTCAGAAAGGTCGGAGTGAACTATTTTTGCTATTGTGTACAGTTTTTCTATATAATTTATGATTATTTTGTATGATTTGTCTGGATCGCTGGGTGGTATGTCTTTGATTAGTGGTGCTGGTCTTCCTTGTGATCCTATGAATTCCATTACGAGTAAGTTTTTGTAGTATGCTATAGGTTGTGGTACTCTAACACCTGCACTGTATGCTTTTTTTAGGTTTGAGTATTCACGTTTGCACCATTCGTATATTACCCAGCGGTAACCTTTTCTATAACTTTTCATCATTTCTTCATCAAGATATTTTCTAATACCTTTTCTAAATTCTGCTGATGTGGTGAGATATATTTTTACGGCTAGTTCCTTGTTTTCTGATGAGATTGCCCAATATATTCTAGATTCCTTGCCTGATGCTACAGCTCCGTTGAAATGATCTATAATTTTTCTTCTGATCAAGTCGTATGCTGCCATTACTGTTGATCCGTCAAATACTTCTTCTAGTGTCTCAAAAAATTCTGAGTCTACTTTATGTTTTTTATTTTCTTTTTTAATTTTTGTAGGTATCATTATTAATATTTATTGTCGTGTACTATATTATAGTATCGGTTGTGTGGGTCGTCGTTGTTCATTAAATTTATGTTCCTTTTCTTTAGTTATAATGTAATAGATGCTTCTTCTGAGGTCTCTTACATCAGGTTTTTTTGAAACCATACCACGTCTAAGGAGTATTGATAGTGCATGTCTTACTGTGCGCGGTGATAATCCTGTCTTTTTCACAATATCCATTTGTGATAGGGGCCCTTCATATTCTATGCTTTTAAGTATTAATCGTGCGCTTGGAGGTATTTTCATTAATTTTTCGATCTTGCGGATTTCTCTAATGGTTTTTAATCTTTCAGGTATTAATTTTAGTCTAACTATGCTTATTGGTAAACCTGCTTCTATTTCGACTTTGTCCATAACTTTTTCTCGATAAATACCATCAATTATAACTTCTCTTTCGTATCTGCTGCTCATGTCATAGATTTCTATGAAAGAGTTGGCGGGTATTACTAGCGGGCGTCTTGCAGCATCCATGGAATTTACAGAAACGACAACTAGGACTTCTGAACCTGACAATATTAAAGGACCTCCTGCGGACATGGCATAGGCTGATGAACCCATTGGCGTTGCCACTATTACACCGTCTGAATAATCCCTAAATAATACATTACCATTAACTGAGAATGTGTATTCCATTAATGTAGCGCTGCGAGCAGGAAATATGCACACATCATTGAGTGCTGGTGGTGCTGGTTTGCCATCTATTCTTACTAGTAATCTTATTGCTTTCTCTAGTGTATAATCTTTGTTAATGATTCTAGGTAATATTTTGTTAAATATTTCGATGCTGCTTTCGCAATAAAAGCTTGGGGTACTAATATCGCATAAACCTATGATAGGTGTGTCGACAAATTTTATTGATTGAACGCATTTAAGGAATTCTCTGTCACCGCCTATTATTGCTATTAGATCTGGCTTTTCGTTAAGCTTTTCGTTACCTTGAAGAATAAAGTCCATTTCCACGTCTGCCCTATTAATTTTGTGTTTTATTAATTCCTTTATTCCTTCAAATTTGGGTTGTAGATCTGTAGGGATTATGAACACAATCTTGAACATTCTAAACAATATTCATTGTAGCATTCATATAAGTTTATTCTGTATTTCTACAAAGGTTTAGAGTTATGATAGCGGGCCTGGCGGGATTTGAACCCGCGACCTACGGCTTAGAAGGCCGCCGCGCTGTCCATGCTGCGCTACAGGCCCTGATATATTATGAAACGAGTTTATTTTTAAGCTTTTTTGAGTTATAGACATTATGTTTTTTGTTTACTCAATGTAGATTGCTGGTTTGAATGGTAGTGATCTGGGTGATTTTTTAGTTGGATCGTATAGGTTTTGGTTTTCTTCATAGTCTATTATAAGTTCTGCATTGAATTCTTCTTTCACAAGTTTTTTCATTGATTCTAATGCTTTTTCATCGATTATCTCTGCTTTTGGTACCATTTTCTTATGAAGTTCGCTGAGTGCCCAGTAGATGTCTATGAATTTGTTTATGAATGATATCACTGCAGGACTCTTTTGTTTATATTCTGGGTTTTTCATGAGTTCTTTTATTAATGTTCTGGGGTCTGATTTTATTGCTAATTTTTCACCTATTAATGTCGCAATCTGGTATTTCCACTTTGCTGGTAGGTAGACGTAAATCTTTGAAATGTTTGTTGTGTATTGTGTAAGTATTGCTTTTATGTCTTGTGTTATTATTTTTATTTGTTCTTCTATTGCTTCGCTCATTTCATCGATTAGTGAGTAGTCTGCTTCCGGCCATTGTGTAAGACTTACATATTTGTTGTTTCCTAATTTTTCCCATAATTCTTCTGCTATGAATGGTGTGAATGGTGCCATCAGGCGTATCCATGTTTCAACGAATCTCTTTAATATGTCTTTCTTTGGTTTGTCTGTTCTTTTTAAATACCATTTTAAATCGTTCCACATTTCGTATATAGAGGTGACTGCTGCACTTCTCAGTTTAAAGTTCTCCATGTATTCTGTTATTTGTATTATTCTTTTTTGAAGTGTGTTGAGTAGCCATTTATCTATCGTGTTTATTTGTTCAGTACTAGTGGTTGTGTCGTTTTTGATGTTATTTATAATACTGAGTATTGTTGCGTAAAGTTTTTCTATGTTTTCTAGCGTTTCTTTTGCCCCTTTATCTGACCATGTTGGATCATCAAGGTCTTCTGCTGCACTTAACATGAAGAGCCTTGTGGTATCGCTTCCGTATTTTTCTACTGCTTCTGAGATTGTGACTATAATGCCTTTGGATTTCGAGAGTCTTTGCCCATTTATTGTTACAAAACCGTTCGCGGCAATTCCGCGAGGCCACATGCTTTTATCAAATATTGCTACATGATGAAATATGAAAAATGCTAAGTGGTTTGAAAGTAAGTCTTTGCCTGATACTCTCAGATCTACTGGATACCAATATAGTATGTCTTTTCTTATTTGATTAATAATACTGATGTCTATTCCTGTTATTTTTGATGTGTTTTCGATGTTTCCTTTTTCTAAGATTACGTAATCAAAGAATTCATCGTTAAGTTTGTTGGGATCTAGTGTTCCCATGTTAATGTATTTGCTTATCATGTAAAATACCATGTAAATTGTTGAGTCGCTCAGTGGTTCTATGATCCAGTCTTTAGCCCATGGTAATGGTGTGCCTAATCCTGAACGTCGTGCACATGCTTTGTCTTCGAGCCAGTTTATTGTGTTGAGTAACCAATTTCGTGCTTCTTCTGGATAAAAGTTCATTGATTCAACGCACTCTCTTGCTTTTGCTTTCCATTCGTTATCAGAGTATTTTAAGAACCATTGGTCATTGAGGATCTTTACTATGCACCTGGTTCCGCATCTACATACTACAGGTTCTGGTAAGTCATAGAGGTAATCGATTATTTTCTGTGTGCTCAGATCGTTTACTACTTTTTCTTTTGCATCTTTTACGGATAAGCCTGCGTATTTCCCACAATTCTCTTTCATTATTCCTTTATGGAATTCTTCCCTGTAAATTATTCTTGTGGCCTCTTCAGCGCGTTGATCTAGTTGATCTTTTATTCCCATTTTGTCGACTATTTCTATTGCTGGGTATTCTCCGAAGTTTTCTATGCGAATTATTGAGATTGGGTTTATGTTATCTAGTATACTTGGATCTGTATTATAATCTTTCAATACTTCTTTTTTCATCTTAAGGTCTTTGAGCGCAAGCCAATCCCATGGTGCGTGTGCTGGTACACTGTAAACAACTCCTGTTCCAAGCCATGAGTCTACGAACGATGCTGGAAGTATGTAAATTTTTCTATGATTGATTGGTTCTTCTACTATTTTTCCTATAAGTTCTTTTCCTCTAAACTCTTTTATTTCTTCAACTGTCATGTTCTGTTCTATAAGTTTTTGTAAAGTTTCTTTGCTTACTATCCAATGTTCATTATTAACTTTACAGAGTGTATAAGATGCATCAGGGTTGATCCAAATGTTTGTGACACCGAAGATTGTTTCAGGCCTAAATGTTGCGGCTACTAGATATGTGTTCTCTGATAGTTTGAATTTCATGAGGTAGTATTTTTCAGGTGCTACACCTTCTCCTTCTAATCTATCATGATCACCTGTCGGGCTTTGATCACGGGGACACCAGACGACTGGATGGCTTGCTATTGTTATGTAGTCCATTGATTTTAATTTTCTGAATTGCCATTCCACAAATTTACTGAATCCTATGTTGTAGGATGTTGTCGTGAATTCTCTTCTCCAATCTATGCTTAGTCCAAGTCTTTGAAGATCTTTTTTACCTCTCTCTGTATAATAACGTGCAACATAGACAGGATCTGTGAATTTCTGTATTTCCTCGGGAGATACTTTATCAATATTAAGCACTACATGAATCATTGCTGGGTCTTTTGCTATAATTCTTTTCACTATACCAGCTATGGGTTCTCCTGTCCAATGCCATGCCCATGGATATAACACATTATAGCCTCTCATTCGTTTGTATCTAGCGTATGCATCGGCTCTTATTGATGTGTACAGATGTCCAGCGTGTAATGGGCCACTCATGTAGGGAAACGGGAACGTTATTAAGAATTTCTTTCTGTTATCAGGTTCTGGTTCGAAGATTTTATCTTTCTCCCAACTTTTTAACCATTTTTCCTCTATTATTCGAAAATCGTATTTCTCAGACATATTTCTTTAATACCTCCCTTACATTATTTAAGGCTTGATCAATATTTTTGAATTCCGTTCCACCTGCTTGGCCTAGTTCTGTTTTTCCTCCTCCACCTCCTTTAATATGTTTTCCAATGAGTTTTGCTAGTTCTCCAGCATTGATGCCTAGGTTTGCTGCGTTTTTTCCTACAATAACTACTACGCTTATTTTTTGGATCCCAGTTATCAAGACTGCGACCGCGCTGGCATCTTTCTTTACAATTTCGTTGCCTATTGATATTATGTCGTCTGTTGATAATTTTTGGTTTATGAAGCTGATGAATTTTATCTTGCCTATTGTCTCTGCATTGTTTAATAAGTTATTAGTGACTGTTTCTGCATATATTGATCGTAGCCTATCTATTTCTGATCTATTGTTCTTTAGTTCATTCATTATGTTTGTTATACTTTCTAGTACTTTATCCTCGCTTGTCTCTAACTGTGATGATATGTTTTTAATTGTGTTTTCAAGTTCTCGGAATTTGTTTAATGCTTCTTTACCAGCCACGAAAATTAATCGTTCAACGCCGTCTTGGATCTTATCTACTTTAATGATCTTTATCAGTCCTAGTTCGCCGGTTCTTTTGATGTGTGTTCCTCCATCTGCTTCGTGATCAAAGTTTCCTATACTTACTATTCTTATTACACTACCAGGCAGTACTCCGCCTTGATATAATGTGAAACCGTACTTCTTCTCGGCTTTTTGTCGGTCGATGAATTTTGGGGTTACTTTTATATTAGAAAGTACAATACTATTTGCTAACTGTTCTATTTTTTCTATTTCTTCTTTTGTTATTCTTTTGTAGTGTGTTATATCTAATCTAGCATACTCTGGTGAAACATAGGAGCCTGCTTGCCAAACGTGGTCCCCTAATATTTTTCTCGCTGAGGCTATCATGATGTGAACTGATGTATGATGACGCATTAATGCTAGTCTGCGATCCCAATCGATCGTTCCCTCAACTACCTGGTTAATCAGATTTTTATTGATTTCTTTCTTATCAGTGTAGTGTACTATTACTCCATGACCATACTTTTGGACACTTACTATTTTTATTTGTTCATCACCTATTCTAATGATTCCTGTGTCGGAGATCTGCCCTCCACCTTCAGGATAAAACGCTGTTTGATCAAGAATAAGCCCATTATCAATGATGCCTATTATTTTTGCTTTAAAGTTGCGTAAATATTGATCATCATAGTATAATGCCTTTGTTGTAGGGAATTTGCTTACGTCTGGTTCTTTTAAAATCTTTGGTATAGGTTTAAGGTGTTTTGAAGAGATTATTGAGTAAAAGTTGTTTGGTATTTCGACTGTTATGTTTTCTTTCTTTGCTATTTCTGCGACCAGGTCTGGATGTATTCCATGAGAGTCGTATAATTTTATTAGTTCGTTCAGTTCTAATGAAGTGTTAGATTTCTTTATTTCTTTTATGGTTTTTATTACTTCAGTAATGCCTTTTGAAATAGACTCTTCGTACTTTTTCTCCTCAATTTCGGACATTTCTAACACTTTATCTTTATTTCTGATAACATTTGGAAATTGTGATTGCCAATAATCCATTTGCCATGAAAGTAATTCTCTTAAAGTTATGTCAAGGTTTAGATACCTGATGTGTCTTAATATTTTTCTAGCAAGTAATCTTCCTAAGTATCCTTCTCCACTGTTAGATGGTACTAGTCCATCTGATAACATGAATAATAATGCTTTTGAATGATCAAGAATGGCATATATTGACTCGATTTTTGTCAAAGTGTTAACGGTTTCTTCGATGTTTAAACCTAGTTTTTTTGCAACGATAATTTTTACATCTTTTGGACTGTACCTATTTCCTAGTAATAGTGCTGAGTTTTTTGCGTGTTCTTCTAATAGGTTTATGTCTGTGCTGATGTTGGCTTTTGAAAGTAATTTGGTGAGTAGGCCTTCGTATATGCTGTGAAAAGCGCTGGGTGTTCCTTGAGACATCCATGTGAAACGTTCTATACCATAACCAGTATCAACAACTTTTAATGGAATCTCAATGTATTGACCATCCTCTGTTACTTTGTATTGCATAAAAACAAGTGTAGCCATTTCAAGTCCTCTGTAAATGGCTTCAAAGTCTGGACCGGCATTTCCACCACCTTCCCAAACACCTTCTTTGTATGTGATTTCCATTGGGTCTATTCCGAGTACTTCGGTGACAAATTGATGAAAGAATCTTACAGTCTCATCTTTCCAGTATATTTTCTTATCAGGATAATTAAACGCATGGTGTCCTCCCATTTCAAATATTGATAGGTGTCTACCAGCTGTTGGTCCTACATGATCAAGATCAAGTAACCTGATGCATGGTTGTGATATTACGAGTGGATTGGCTGGTGGAGGAACGCTACCGTTGGTTACAAATGGCTGGAAGACTGCTATACTAGCTATTGTTAAATAAAGGTCATCACGCCATCTCGCAATTACAGAGTACGGTTTAATGATTTTATGACCATACGATTTAAAAAACTTTAAGAATGCATCACGCATCTCTTTTAAATTGTAGATTTTTGAAAAGTTTTTTCTACCTATAAAAGTATACGGATCACATGGAGCTTCACCGCATGTTCTACGATTCTTATCTAATGTCCAAAAGTATGTTCCACATGATGGACACTTTTTTCTAACAAAACCCATTTCTTTAAAAAACGGTATCTCGTATTCTTTTACACTAAACTCCATACATTGCACCTTCTATATTAATAACTGACCTACTTAATCGATATAAGTAAATAAAGATTAATAAATAGTTGTCGTATATTTCTTTGAATGCTATTCTTAGATTCTTTATCCAAAGAGTGCTTCCAATCCCTGGGCCATAGCCTCCTCGGATACCTCCTCTTTCTTCTCCTCCTTCTTTTCAGCTTTCTTTTCTTCTTTTGTTCCAGTCTCGACCGCTGCAGGTGCTGCTGATGCTGCTACAGGTGCAGCATATACTGGTGCTGCAGCCTTTATAGCTTCATCAATATTTACTTCTTTTAAGGCGCTCACAACAGCCTTTATTCTGACTTCATCAATGTTTGCACCAGCAGCTTGTAGTACATTTTTTAGGTTTTCTTCGTTAATCTCCTTTTTAGCTGAATGTAACAAGAGGCTCGCGTATATGTATTCGATAGTATTCACCCCCTAACTACATATTTCCAGAATATACTTAAATTTAAATTCTTCGCATTGATTTGTGATCACAATATTTATTCAATTAAAAATGGAAGTATTAAAAATGTTGAAGGAGGGAATGTTTTTATGAGCTTGGTATTAGTTTTAAGAGAGTGTTGGCTTTTGTATTAGCGATTGCTATTAATAATGGTATTGTTTCTTTAGTAAGTATTGTTGCATTTATTGCTAGATTAAGTGCGTTTGTGTGGGCTATGTTAATGAGTACTGTTATTGTTTCATGTGTTGGATATGCACTATTTATGGATAGGTTAAGTGCTGTGATGTAACCTTCCTGTATTTGTTTCTTAGTGTTTTCTATGTCAAGTTTTAGTTGTTCTTTTGTTATGATATATCCGTCAAAGTATACTGCTTTTAACGTTAAGCCTTTTAACATTGGTTTTATTCCTAGCTTGTTTAGTATTTCTACTGCATCACTGCTGATTTGCTCGCCTCGTTTTGCTACTACTGTATCTTTGGTTACTACTATTGCTCCTTCTTCGATTTTTGTTGGTATTTTTAATTTCCCGAATTTGCTTAGTATTGGTCCTGGTGTGAATCCAGTGTTTCCTGCTGGTATTATTATATCATTTGGTGCTATATCACCTGGTTTGGCTTCGCTTGAGACCATGTTTCTTTCTAGGAATAAGCTTAGTTCGAATGGGTTCATGTCTGTAAATATGAAGACGTTTTGACTTTGTAGGAATGGTTTTATTTTTTCATATTCTTCTTGTGATTTTGCTTGTGTAAATGCGATACTGAATAGTGTGTTTTTTGTTACTTTCATTAGTGCTTTCTTTCTTAGTTTTGAGCGTAGAAGCTGTATTTCATGAGAGCCTATGTTGGTTAGATCACCTATTCCTATTATGTTGTATTTTTTGATGTATTCTTTTATTTCATTGATTATTTTAGCTTTCTTTTCTCGGGCTTTAACTGTTGTTAATATTACTGCTGATGACGTGTTTTCTCACCTCTTTTCGAATTCTTTAATGTAAAATTTTACCGGTTCACTCATAGTTCCTTTTATATAGATTGACCTAAAGTTTTGTGGGAATTTAAACTTTTTTTCTAATGCTGCTAGTACTGCTCTAATGTTCTCTGCTATTTGTTCATCTGGCATTCCTTCTTTACCAATAACTGTTCCTATGACTGGTTGGTCTTTTAGTCTTATGCGTACACTTTTTCTTAATCGCGATATTATTTCAGATATGTTAGCATTTGGTGGAAGTACTTCTGGTGCTTTTCCTCTCGGCCCGAGGTATTGTCCTAATACTCTGCCAACTGTTGGCATTAGGTCAGGTTGTGCTAGGAAGAAGTCGTATTCGCGTGCTATTTTTTTGAGTTCTTTTTTGTTTCCTGATAATTGTTCTAATTCGGCTTTTCCTAATACTAAATCTGCTCCTGCATCACGTGCTTTTATAGCTACATCACGTTCAGCTGCGATGAATATTTTTACTTTTCTACCGGGTATCTCATGTGGTAAGAGTACTGTTTCTCTAATTCTGTTCTCTGGTTTTTTTAAGTCAACGTCTCTTAGGTTGATGATTAATTCTATGGATTGCTTAAAATTTCTTTTTGTGAGTTTACTATTCATATCTTTGATGTTTTTTATCAATGTTTCATTCTTTACAAATGACATTAACCCTCACCAGCTTCATATTTTTTTATTAAATCATCAAATTTACCAGCATTAACCATCTTAATGACTTCTCTGGGGTCTTGATTTTCTACTTTAATGCCAAGACTTAAGCATGTCCCTAATACTTCTTTAGTGGCGGATTTCAGGTGTTTTGAAAGCATATCTGGTATTTTTATTTTTGCAATTTTGATCACCTGTTCTATTGATAAGTTTCCAATGTTTTTTGCTGGGGATTCTGCACCTTTCTCTGCTTTAAGCTCTTTTAGTAATAATGCCGCTGTTGTCGGTATTCCTACTGATACTTTAAACTCTTTTGTATCTAAATTTACGGTTACTTCAACTGGAACTTTCATTCCTCCAAATTCTTTTGTCAAATTGTTTATTGTATTTACTACATCCATCACATCAACTCCTAAAGGTCCTAAGGCTGGTCCTATGGGTGGACCGCCTGTAGCTTTTCCACCATCTATTATGAATTTTAAAGTCTTCTCATTTGCCATACTCTCTAACCTCTTTATGATTACTTACCCTTGCTTATTATTTTAACGGATTCAGCGGACATGGTGAGAGGGAATGCAAACGAAATATCTTTCTCTATAAGTGTCACGGTTACTTCATTCTTTGTTTTATCAACGCTAACAACTTTAGCTTTCATTCCTTTAAACGGTCCTGCGATAATTTCTACTATATAGTTTGGTTCTATAGAACTGGCAGCAATCTTTGTTTGCAAGAGTGTTTCTATTTCCTGATAAGGTATGAGTGTTGGTGCACCTACTTTTACATGCCGTAATCCATAAAACATTCTACCAGCATCAAACGAATTATTAGCCTCAACAAATACATACGAACGAACCTCTTTTAACACTAACACTGATGCAACACTACTCGATTGTAATTCTTGTGATTTTGAATATCTAAGGTCTGCTGTGAAAGCTGTTCCTAGCTCTTGTCCTGTTGATACTTTTATCGCAAATAATCTAGTAGAAATTATTGGTTTGGTTTCCTGAGTTGTTTGACTTTTATTGTCATCTTGTTTTTGCTCATTTGACATGTATTACCACCATCCGGATTTTCTACCTCTATAGTATACAATGAAATATACTATGACAATAAAACCTGTTAAACCCCATATGACATACGGTGAAGAATAAAGTCTGAAGTTCACAAAAGCTAGGGCAGTTAACTGAACCGCAAAAGAATATAGGCCAACAATCACTAATCCAACTAAAACTATCTTAAACAAAAGACTAAACTCATCCCAAGTAGGCTTTACAGTAACCGATAAAATATTCCTTGCAGAGTTTATTATATCCTTTAATCCCATATCTATTTCAAGAAATACTTAAAAACCAATTATATAAATTTATGGCTCATAGTACCTTAATTACATCATTCTAAGATACTCATTGGTTAGTTGTCCATTTGTCCTTTTAGGCCCTCACTTCATCACATTCCACCTTAGAAACAATGAGTGTGTTACTTAATCTATCATCACCGTTAAAGCAAGAAACCTTGTAAGAGATTATGAGAGCTAAGAAAATAATGAAGTTCTAACTTCTTTAAAAAGCGCTAATGGAGTAATGTTAAGGAGATTAAAAGGAAGAGTATTAAAGCATATGATAAAGCTCTCATAATGTGTACTTTGGTATATAAACGTTGTTTAGCTCATCATTAGTCAATGTTTATATAGGTGTGATTGATAAGATTAGTTCGTGGTGGGGTTTGATATGCGCCAATGGATTTAACCCCTCTTAGAAAATCTTATAATCTACTACTAAGATCAATACAAACTCAAGAAATTGTCCCCACGAATTTCTACAACATAATTCCTGATTTACCGAGACCATTACCACCTCCAAGATTACCAAATGGAGAGATAGTAAAACCTGAAATGTTTGAAATATTGTTTACTAAAGAGGTTGTTAGGCAAGAATTCAGCAATGAACATTATATACCAATACCTGAAGATCTTTTAAAAATTTATTATGAAGTAGGTAGACCAACACCATTGCTGCGAGCAAAACGTTTTGAGGAGGCTATAGGTACAACTGCTAAAATATACTATAAATTTGAGGGTGCGTTGCCTGCAGGTAGTCATAAATTAAATACTGCCGCTGCACAAGCATATTATGCATCAAAAGAAAACGTGCATAAGCTTGTTACGGAAACTGGTGCTGGGCAGTGGGGTTCTGCATTATCATTGGCAGGATCGTTATTTGACATAAGAATAAGAGTATACATGACACGGAGTAGCTATACTCAAAAACCATATAGAAGAATTCTCATGCAACTTTATGGAGCTGAAGTATTCCCTAGTCCAAGTAATCAAACAGATTTTGGACGTAAACTTTTAGCCACCGAGCCAGATCACCCAGGATCATTAGGGATAGCCATTAGTGAATCAATAGAGACCGTGATAAAAAGTGATGGAATGGCTAAGTATAGTTTGGGTTCAGTATTAAATCATGTATTACTGCATCAGACAGTTATTGGATTAGAAGTATTAAAACAAATGGAATATTTAGGAGAATATCCCGATTATGTAATTGGTGCTATAGGTGGTGGAAGTAGTTACAGTGGATTAGCTTATCCATTTATGGAACGTAAGCTTAAAGGTAAAAGTGATACAATTTTCATAGCAGTTGAGCCAAAAGCAATTCCTAGCATAACAAGAGGTATTTATACATACGATTATGGAGACACCGCAGGCTTAACACCGCTCATAAAAATGCATACTGTAGGACATAAATTTAGGACACCACCAATACATGCAGGTGGGCTTAGATATCACGGGAAAGCACCATCATTATGCCTACTCGCTGAGCTCGGATACGTTAAAGCTATAGCCTATCATCAAACTGAAGTTTTTAATGCCGCTGTATTATTTGCTAAATCAGAAGGTTTAGTCCCTGCACCAGAAAGCGCACATGCAATAAAGGCTGTATTAGATATAGCAAAAGAGACAACAAGAAAAGGTGAAAGTCCTACAATATTATTTAATATGAGTGGACATGGATTACTAGACCTATCAGCTTACGATGATTATTTAGCAGGAAAACTTATCGATTATGAACCAGAAGATATAGATCTTTCCTATTTGCCAAAATTCAGTGAAAACAGCCCTTAACTAAAGCTTAGGGATAAATTGTCAACAAACTAAATTTCTTGTTTTTCCCTTATATTTGTCGACAGCTAAGAGAAACGTGGCTGCCATTAAGGGTGAAAGCAAAGTTCACATTGGTTGAGAGCACTGATAGATAAACCTCTAATCGGATAGACAAGCAATAGAGATGCTGTATCAGTAAGAATCTTATTCTCCTTGTAGCACGTTTTTCTTGATCCTTAGGATTAACAATCTTAATCTTCTCAATATAAGCTTGACTGTCCTTTCACCTCCAAACGAAAGTATTTTTTATCAAAGCTTTTATAATTGACAGAGCATTAAACTTTATCCATAACTTTATATGCGGATTTTATAATTATTTTTGGTGATAGTGAATGGTTTTATCGATTGAAGAAAGAAAAAAACTCATTGAAACATTAGAAAAGGATAAGGAATTCAGATATGCAGTAGCAGGCTTAATAGGTTTACATGAGATACTAAAGAGGTTAGATAAACATGATAAAGAGCTCATAAGATTAAGACGAGATATGAACAAACGCTTCAAAAGACACGACGAAGAGATCGCTAAACTTAGACAAGACATGATAGAGGGATTCAAAAGACACGACGAAGAAATTGCCAAGCTTAGACAAGACATGATAGAGGGATTCAAAAGGCATGACGAAGAGATCGCTAAACTTAGACAAGACATGATAGAGGGATTCAAAAGACACGACGAAGAAATTGCCAAGCTTAGACAAGACATGATAGAGGGATTCAAAAGGCATGACGAAGAGATCGCTAAACTTA